>JANYIQ010000195.1 GCA_025362575.1 Bacteroidia bacterium | reverse complement strand
TACTCTGAATTTTGGGTAAAATTGCCTTTTGTTTTATTTAGCTTGGCTGCCATTTTATATTCTTATTTGTTCGGCTTAAAATGGTTCGGTAAAACACCCGCATTAATCACCGCAAGTTTGTTTTCGTTCTCCTACATTTTTTTATTCTATGCTCCTTTGGCCAGAATGTATTCGGGAGGATTGTTTTTTAGTACTGCCCTTGTTTATTATTTATTTAATTTATGTTTTGAAGAAAATAAAAGAACAAAAGACTACGTATTATTTGTGCTCTTCATTTTGCTTTGTGCGCTCAATAACCATTTGAGTTGCTTGTTCGCCTTAAGCTGCGGTGTATTCGGATTATTCTTTCAGAATAAAAAAACAATGCTGGTCTACCTCGGGACTTGTGTTGCAGCAGTAATTTTGTACTTGCCACATATTGGCATTACTCTGGCTCAGCTGGGGCAGGGTGGCATAGGGCATTCGCAGGATGGCTGGCTGGCGGCCCCTGATAAATTCGCTTTTTTCAGTTTAATTAAAACCCTGTTCGGAACAGGCTATGTTTGGATCGTTTTTACTTTGGCGGGCATCATTTCTTTCATTGTCAATACAAATTCAGTCATAAACAAGAAAAGTTTGTTGCTTTTTGTTTTGTTCCTGTCCAATTTTTTCATTATTTATTTTTATTCTGTTTACAAGGCACCGATCTTTCAGTATTCAGTAATGCTGTTCTCTGCACCCTGTTTTATCTGGGCCTTTGCAAGCATTATCAAAATAAAGAAGCGTGCAGGGATGCTTTTTGTAACAGGTATTTCAGCGCTGCTATTAATTCAATCTTTGTTCATGAAAAACTTTTTTGAAAATGCTGTTCTCAATCAGGCAGAGTTTCAAGCCAATAAATATTTTGAAGCAGAAAATAAATACGGAAAAGGAAACGTACAGGCTTTGTATTTTGGATTACAACCTTATTTTATTGTATTGTATGAAGCCAAAAATAATGAACGAATTAATTATAAATTGGATGCTAATACCGAAAGCATCAGAAACCTTCTCAAAAATTCAAAAGCAAAAGCGGTACTGTTGGGCGATGCCAGTGCGGCACAAACTGAATTGGTAAAGGAGTATTACCCTTATTTGGCCGAATACAAACAATGTTTAAATGTAAATTATAGTTTGTATACTAAAGAAAGAACTCCTCAAACATTGAATTCATATGAAAACAAATTAGATAGCTCCGATTATTTTCATCCTAAGAATTACGAATACAGTTTAGATAAGAACAAGTTAAATGCCCAAGCAACCGGACTGGAATATGCAGTTGATTCTTTAAATGAATTTCCGTTTGGGGCTAAATCTTTATTGAGAAATGTGGCTTTTAAAGAAGGACAAATTATCTTAGCCAAAATAAAATTGAGAAGTAAAGAAGCGCTTAATGATGTAAGTTTAAATTATAACATCACTACTAAAAAAGATTCAACCTTGTTTTTTGGCGGATTGGATATTCATTCTACAATCGAGGATTCATCAGGCTTTTACGTTTACACGCAGATCTTCATGGGTTCTGAATTCAAACAATGGATAAAAGACGATTGTAAGATCACGTTTTTTATCTGGAATCGCGGTAAGCATAAATTTATCATCAACGATTTCCAAATTATCACAATTGATTACTGGCCTGCGAGGTGGAGTTGGTGGGATTGAGAGTTGAGAGTAATGAGTTGAGGGTTGAGAGTTCAGTAGTGGCGTCCACTCTAAACTCTAAACTCTAAACTCTAAACTCTAAACTCTCAACACTAAACTCTCAGCTACAAACCAAATCCATAACTGGCCCAGATACCATTCGGATAGAAACCTTCAATTAAAACGCTTCCGCTTTTGTTTTCCAAAACAGCCTGAACATCTTTTACGGTACTCATCTTTTTCTTATTGATGGTAGTGATGATGAATCCTTCTTTGATTCCAACACTCGCTAATTTGCCATTACTTAATTTAGCTACTTTCACACCATTTTCTGATTTGAATTTGGCTAAATAAGCAGCATCCACTTCTTCAAAAACAGTTCCCAATGAGTTGATCTCCATTCTTTCGGTCACCGGTTTTTTGATGATGGCGGTTGTGTTATCAATATTTTTAAGGGTTACAGGAATGATCACTTCTTTCTCATTTCTGATCATGGTAATGTTTACTTTATCGCTCGGCCGATATTTACTGATTTGCTCCTGAAATTCAGAAACGCTTGTTACTCTGTTATTTTCAACTGAAGTAACAATATCACCTATTTTAATACCGGCATCTTCTGCTGCACCGCCCGTAGTTAATCCATTAACATAAGCACCTTTTAATTGTTTTAAGTTTTTTTGCTCTGCGAATTTAGAGTCGATGTCGCGAATGCTTACACCAACATAGGCTCTTTGCACATAACCGAATTCAGCAAGATCCGCCACAATTTTTTTAACGATGTTTACCGGTACGGCAAAAGCATAACCTTGGTAAGATCCATTGTTAGACGCGATCGCCGTGTTGATGCCAATTAATTCGCCACCTGTGTTCACTAAGGCTCCTCCGCTGTTTCCGGGATTGATGGCTGCATCGGTTTGAATGAATGATTCAATAGGCTGACGGTTCTGACCTTGTTCTAAAATATTAATGTTCCTTCCTTTTGCACTAATAATACCGGCTGTAACTGTTGAATTCAGATTGAAAGGATTTCCTGCTGCCAGAACCCATTCGCCAACTTTTACATGATCACTGTTTCCATAAGCTAAAAAAGGCAGGTCTTTTTCTTTGATGCGGATCAGTGCAATATCAGTACTTGGATCGGCACCGATAACTTCCGCAACGTAATTACGTTTATCGTTTAACATCACTTCAATTTTTTGAGCTCCATTAATAACGTGGTTATTAGTTACAATGTACCCGTCGTTGGAAATGATAACCCCTGATCCAATGCCTTCCTGCATGTATGGCTGGCGGTGGTTATTGCCAAAGTACCAGTCTAATGGCGAGTTTATGTTATTGCTTTGTTCAATGGTAGTTTTAATGTGAACCACAGCGTTCAGCGATTTTTCGGCTGCAAAAGTAAAGTCAGTATTGGGTGCCGCTTCGGTGCCGGCATAGGTGGTTAATGTAACGGGCGCCTGGTAAGGCGAGTAATGTATCTGCGAAGAATCTTCGCTGTTAAGGTCTTTGGCTTGGATAAAATAGTTAGCGCTTAGGGCAAAAACGCCTCCTAAAGCTGCTACAAAAACGCTTGAAATTAATTTTTTCATGGCTTTATGTTTTTGATGGTTTGTATTCATTTTTACAGAGATAAAATCTAAGAATTTAAATCTATAACGCAAAATTAATTCCAAAATTTGGCATGTCAGTTTCTTTTAACAATACTTAACTCCCATATGCAAAAATTCATTAAATTTACACTACAAAATGACCATCAAACGTAAAATACCAACCTTTGTTTTTGGAGTTTCCATTGGCCTTATAATAGGCATTGGCTTCTTTATGTTTAAGCTCGATGACTATTTTAATAAATTGAAAACGGCGGCCACTCAGCAAATAAAAGTGATCGAGCAACCCGTAAAAGCTGAAGAGCCAAAAAAAGAAGAACCCACAAGTGAGAACAGATTTAAAATAAGTACAAAAGTTTCTCCGTACACGAATTACAAAGAAGTTGATTCGTTAATAAAAGGAAAAGAAGAGGCAGAAATTAATGTGGCCAAGGAAGAATTGATCTCGGTAAAAAATATTAAACTTATTGATCTCGATAAAGTTCAGAAAGATACTCTGGCGGCAAAGCTTGCAGGAGTTAGTGCAGATGATAATCGTAGCCTTTTCTTTGTTGAATTCTGGAAAACGCCTCTGAACTCTAAGGGGTACCGTATGAGCAAGAATAGAATTGTACTATATGGTTTTTCGGATTTTTCTTCTTTTAACCTCTATAAAGTAGATGATATTTTTTACCTGAAAAGTGAGGAGCAAGTGTATAGGTTGAATTCAGGTGGTGAATTCATGCCCATGGAACGCGTAAACGACAATGATCTATTAGCAAAAATAAACTAATGCAGATAAAATTCGAAAAATATCAAGGAACCGGAAACGATTTTATTTTAATAGATAATCGTAACATGGAAACCCAGCTTAGCGCAGCACAAATTAAATTTTTGTGCGATCGCCGTTTCGGTATTGGTGCAGATGGTTTAATGCTTCTTGAACTTGAACCGGGTGTTGATTTCAAAATGGTTTATTTTAACAGTGATGGAAACGAAAGCAGTATGTGCGGTAATGGCGGACGCTGCATCTCGGCCTTTGCTCATAAATTAGGCATCATACAGGATAAGGCTAAGTTCATTGCCATAGATGGTGTGCATGAAGCCATTATTTATTTAGGCGGTGTTTCTTTAAAAATGGCCGATGTAAAAAACATTCAGTCAGGAGAAAATTTTTATTATTTGAATACTGGTTCACCGCATTATGTGAAGTTTGTTTATGATGTAAAACATTTCAATGTTTTTGAAGAAGGAAAAAAAATACGGACCAGTGAACCTTATGTTGCAGAGGGAACCAATGTAAATTTCATTGAAAAGCTCGATGATACTTTATTCGTAAGAACCTACGAAAGAGGAGTAGAAGATGAAACGCTTTCCTGCGGAACTGGAGTAACGGCTTCGGCCTTGGTAGCCTCTTTAAGCGGAGTGGCAAGTGGCAAGAACAATTGCAAGATCACCACTCTAGGTGGAAATCTTAATGTAAAATTTGAACGTGTTCTCGAAAATAATTTTTATAACATCTGGCTTGAAGGTCCTGCTGAATTTGTGTTTGAAGGAAGCATAACTTTAAAAGAAGAAATTCAATGACGAAAGAAACTTTAAGAAAGCATATTCACAAAACTGTGGATAAGATCAATGATACAGCCGTTTTGGAAGCGGTTTATACATTGTTGGATAGAGCATCTCAAAATAATGAAGATAGTTATGAGATTTCAGATGAGGATATGAAGATCATTGAGGAAAGGAAGGCCAGGTATTTGAGTGGTAAGGAAAAAGGGATGACTTTAAAGGAATTCAATAAGAGAATTCAGAAGAAATATTCGAAATGAGTTATCAAGTTGTAATCCTTGATGGTTTTATCATATAAAACGAAATCCAAAGAAAAAATTTAGGAAATGATCGCTCAAAAAATATACGCATTGCAATTTTCTGAATTGAAAGACCCAAAGATCCTGTTAAAAGGAACCTGGTTGGTTATTTTGCATGCCTCGCGCATTCCTCCACATGTGGGTTTGGTAATTAACGGCAATTACAATTCACTGACCATTAAAGAACGTGAATTAAATGTTAGTTTAGAGGCTTTATTAAAAACAATTTCGCAAAAAAAAATCGAGACATTATTTATAGGTATTGTAAAACATCCGGTTTTCAGTTCAGATCATCAATTGAATATTTTTCAGCACCAATTGCAACAATTTACCTCTGTTAAGCACGGTGAAGCTACTTGCTTAAGCCCGATCAAATTATTTTTTGAGGAGTTTTATGCCATTAAAAAGAATGAAGAGATATTGTTCTTCGATTTTCTTGAGCTCTTAAAGGAGAATAACTACATATCAGAAACCTTTGCTGTGAATATTAAAGGTGATGAATTTACCTTCAATGCCTATACAGCAGAAGAGCTTCAGGACCGCATAAAGCAAGAACGGGAAGCCATAAATAAACCTCATTGATCTTAAGATCAAACTTTCTTTCTGTTTCAGGAATTCTTATACCTGCCTGCCAGTAGGCATATTCGGGTAAATTCATAATTATTCAACTAATTCGTATATTCGTATAAATTCGTAATCATCGATACCATGTTTATAAAAGGAGAACATATTTATTTAAGAGCACTTGAGCCAAGTGACGTAGATGTTTTGTATAAGTGGGAAAACAATCGCCAGATCTGGCATGTGAGCAATACCCAAACGCCATTTAGCCGTTACGTTTTAGAGCAGTTTCTGGTAAACGCTCACGAAGATATTTATACCAACAAGCAATTGCGCCTGATCATTTCTGAGAACGATAAAGATGATGCAGTTGGGGCTATCGATCTTTTCGATTTTGAACCTTATCATTTACGTGCCGGAATTGGTATTTTGATCGCAGATGAATTTCGTAATAAAGGCTATGCTTTCGAAGCCTTGAAGTTGTTGCAGGATTATGCATTTAATACACTTCTTTTAAAGCAATTGTATTGCAACGTTACTGTTTCTGCACCGGCCAGTTTACAACTGTTCGAAAAAGCAGGTTTCGAAAAGATCGGATTGAAGAAATCATGGAACCGCAGTTCTGCAACGCAGTTCGAAGATGAGTGGTTATTGCAACTGATCAATAAATAATGCGAACAGCATCTCGGATAATTTTATTTATTTTCTTTCTGGGATTCATATCTTTTTTTGCCTGTCACGAACCAAAGGGCGACAACAGCTCAATTCAAAAAGTAAAAGATACTTTGGTTTACCTCAATCATTCGGATACCGCAAAGTATGTTGGCATAAACACCTGCAAGCTTTGTCACCAGAGTATTTACAACACATTCATCAAAACCGGAATGGGCAAGTCATTCGATCTGGCTACCAAAGAGAAATCGGTTGGTGATTATTCGCATTCTTCAATCTTCGATAAAATATCTGATCTTCATTATCGTGCCTTTTGGAATAAAAACAGTCTGGAATTTTTAGAGTATCGCTTAAACGGAACAGATACTTCTTACAAAAGACTGGAAAGGGTTGATTACATTATTGGTTCAGGTCAACATACAAACTCCCACATTCAAAGTACGAATGGTTATTTGAATCAGATGCCGATGACTTTTTATGCTCAGAAAAAACAATGGGATCTGCCTCCGGGTTTCGAGAACGGGCATAACACAAGATTTACAAGAAAAATTGGTTTGGAATGCATGAGCTGCCATAATGCTTTACCGCAATTTGTTCTGGGTTCTGAAAACAAATATACCGAAGTGCCGCAGGGCATTAACTGCGAACGCTGTCACGGCCCGGGAAGCATACATGTAGCACAAAGAAGCACAGGAAGCAAAATTGATACAAGTAAATACATTGATTACAGCATTGTTAATCCTTCTAAACTTTCTATTGATGCGCAGTTTGATATTTGTCAGCGTTGCCATTTACAAGGTAATGCAGTTTTAAAAGAAGGAAAATCGTTTTATGATTTTAAACCGGGAATGAAACTGAGTGATATGATGACCGTGTTTTTACCGAAGTATAAGAATGCGGATGATGAATTTATTATGGCTTCGCATGCTGATCGCTTGAAGCAGAGTCAGTGTTTTATAAAGTCGTATGAAAAAGCGACTTCGACAAACTCAGTCACCATAGGTAAATCTTTAAAACCATACAAAGAAGCATTAACCTGCGTTACTTGTCATAACCCCCACGTAAGCGTTAGAGAGACCAATAAGGAAGTGTTTAACGATGCCTGCAGAAGTTGTCATTATGTAGATGCGAAGTCTGAACTTAAGTGTACAGAAAAGTCAGTGCTTGCTGCCAACCGCCAACTGCAGACTGCCAACTGCACAAGCTGTCACATGCCAAAATCAGGCTCCACAGACATTCCTCACGTAACTGTTCACGATCATTACATTCGTAAACCGATCAACAAGCAGGAAAAAGAAAAGATAAAAATATTTATTGGATTATATGCCATAAACGAAAAGAATCCTGACCGCTTAACCAAGGCAAAGGCATATATTAATCAGTACGAAAAATTCGATCAGAAAGCAGTTTATCTGGATTCTGCTTTAATGTATCTGAAAGATAAGACCAAAGAAGATGTTGTGAAAAATCTGCAGCCATTAATTCAATTGCAATTCATTAAACAAAACTTTATTCAGATATTGAATTATGTTAAGCTCGTTGGTCAAAATGACTTACTGCAAAACATCCTTGCAAAAAGATCTTACGATAATGCGGATGCTTGGACCTGCTATCGTATTGGTGAGTCTTGTTTTAATATTGGTCAGGTTGATCAGGCGATAATTTGGTTTGAAAAAGCAGTTGATCTGGCCCCATATGATCTCGAGTTTCATAATAAATTAGGATCAGCCTATTTGAGCGTAAATAATGTGGCTAAGGCAGAGGATCAGTTCAATTATATCATAAAGGAGAATCCTAAATTCATTTCTGCCTATACAAATCTTGGTTATTTGAAACTGGCACAAAATAAAGTAGGTGAGGCTGAAGTACTTTACAACAAAGCCTTGCAATTAGACCCCGATTATGAACCTCTTTTATTAAATTTGGCAGGATTAAAAGCGTATAAAAAAGACTATAAGGCTGCAGTAAAAATTATCGAGCAGATCTTAAAGAAAAATCCAGGTAACGAAAAAGCAAAAGCAGCGTTACAACAATTGAAAAGATTTGCATGAGCAGAGCAACAAAAAAAATATTCAGATTTATAACCCTGGCTTTTCTTGTACTTGCAGGTTTAGTTGGATATTGGGCTTATATCAATCTTTACAAGCCCAATGTTAACCTTGAAGGAAAAAATTACAAATACATTTATATTAAAACCAATTCTTCTTACGAGGATGTATTAAGCGAACTTTATGGTGAGAATGTAATTGAGAATCACAAAACTTTTGAATGGATGGCTCAAAAAATGGATCTGGATAAAAATATTCATCCCGGTCGTTTTCGTATTTCAGATGGAATGAATAACCGTCAGATCATTATCATGCTCAAAGCAAATAAGCAGGAAAAAGTTAAACTCACACTTAATTCTCAAATTCATAATACAGAGGAACTCATAGAATACCTCGATAATAAACTGGAACTGGATGCTGATGCCATTGAAGATCATTTGAAAGATGATGTTGTTCTAGAAAAAGAATATGGTCTGGATCCGGATAATGTGTTCGCGCTTTTTTTACCCACTACTTATGAAGTAAGCTGGGCTGTGAGCAGCGATGAACTCTTTACAAAGTTCAAAGAGTATTTTGATTCGGTTTGGAATAAACAGCGCATCGAGAAGGCAAAGAAAATCGGTTATACCATTCCGCAGGTTATGACAATTGCTTCCATTGTACAAAGCGAGAGCGGTATTTCGAGCGAGCAGGAAAAGATCGCCGGTGTATATATTAACCGTTTGAAAAAAGACATGCCTTTACAGGCCGATCCCACCTTAAAATTTGCTAATAAGAATTTTGAAGTGCAGCGGGTTACCAATGCCGACAAGGAAATTGATTCGCCTTATAATACCTACCGTTACAAAGGCCTGCCACCCGGACCAATTTGCCTGGTTTATACTCAGGCTATTAATGCAGTTTTGAATTACGATAAGCATAATTACATTTTCTTTTGTGCCAAGCCTGATTTCAGTGGCTTTAGTGACTTTACAGCCTCTTACGATCAGCATCTACGCTGCGCCACAGCTTATCAGAAGGCATTGGATAAAAAGGGAATTCACCGCTAATTTGTTGGTGAAATCGGTGAATCACCTCTGTATTTTCCAAATCTATTTATTATCTTTAAATTCTATTTCTTAGACATACTATGACAAAGATCAAATTTGGAACCGACGGCTGGAGAGCCATTATTGCAAAAGATTTTACAGTAGATAACGTGGCGCGTGTTGCTGAAGGTACCGCCAAATGGTTATTGAAGAACTTTGATAAACCAAGTGTTGTGGTTGGTCATGATTGCCGTTTTGGCGGCGAACTATTTACTGAAACCACAGCGAAAGTATTGATCGCAAATAATGTGAAAGTTTTTTTGGCGAAAGATTTTATCAGCACACCAATGATCTCCTTAGGAACATTGCGATTAAAGGCCTCTTTAGGAGTAGTTATTACGGCGAGTCATAATCCTGCCAGTTATAATGGTTATAAATTGAAAGGCAATTACGGCGGACCATTACTTCCCGAAAAAATTCAGGAAGTAGAAGACATGATCCCAGAAAAATGTTCGGTTGATCCGGAAAGTATTGATTTGAAAGCTGCAGAAGCTAATGGATTGCTGGAATACACAAATCTGGAAGACATGTATGTAAAGCATGTGGAAGATAATTTCGATATCAAAGCCATAAAGAATTCGAATTTAAAATTGGCATACGATAGCATGTTTGGAGCAGGGCAGCGCGTGATGAAGCGTTTGTTTCCGGAGATCATTCATTTGCATAACGATGAGAACCCCGGTTTTCATGGTCAGGCACCTGAACCCATTCATAAAAATCTATTGGAGTTCAGTGAACTGATCAAAAAGGACGGCAAAATAAATTGTGGTTTAGCTACCGATGGAGATGCTGACAGAATAGGGCTTTACGACAGCAAAGGAAATTTTGTGGATTCGCATCACATTATTTTATTGCTTGTGAAATATTTGGTGGAAGAAAAGAAAATGGGCGGAAGAATTGTAGTTGCTTTTTCAGTAACACCACGCATCAATAGATTGGCTAAGCATTATAATTTGCCGATCACCATAACGCAGATCGGATTTAAATACATAGCAGGTTACATGACCACCGAAGATGTTATTTTAGGAGGAGAAGAGAGTGGGGGAATTGCAATTAAAGGCCACATTCCTGAGCGTGATGGCATCTGGATGGGCTTGACCATCTGGGAATATATGGCTAAGAGCGGAAAAACGCTTGAACAATTGATCGAAGACCTTTATAAACTAACAGGACGTTTCTGCTACGAACGTAATGACCTTCATCTGGATGAAGAAGTGAAACAGCGAATAGTGAAGGCTTGCAAAGAAGATAAATACAAATCCTTTGGTGCTTATAAAGTTGAGAAACTGGAAACCATTGATGGCTGGAAATATTATTTTGAGAACGATCAGTGGATGATGATCCGTGCCAGCGGTACAGAGCCGGTACTTAGGATATACGCCGAAAGCGACACGATTGAGAATACCAGAAAGATATTGAAAGCAACTCAGGATACGCTGTTAGGATAGATCGGAAACATTTCGTAACTTTATTATACTCTAAACGTATATAGTTTTAATGAAAACGGTTAAAAATAAAAAACTTAATCTTGCCATTCCCGGTGAACCCATGAGTCAAAAGGAATTTGAAGCTTTAATTAAAGAAGCTGAAAAAGGCCCTTTTTATTCAGATGAAGAATTTAGAAAGAAATTTGATAAATGGAGAAAGACACTAAAAAAGTAGGTCGTTCAGAGTTTTTTTTAAAAGATATAAAAGATATTTATTTGTACGGAACTGAGACTTTTGGAGTAAGGGCTGCTGATGTTTTTTATGAAGATGTTTTGCATCAAGTGGCTTGCTTATCGTTTCTATACGAAATTTACCCTGAATGCCGACACCTAACAACTAAAACAAAAATCTATCGTAATATTATTTTGGGATCTTATTTGGTAATTTATAGAATCACTCCTAAACGCATTGAAGTTTTACGTGCTATTCACGGAAGTCAATCCCCAAAGCAGATCAAAAAACTAAGAAGTATTAAATTGGATTAGTTACTCATTGAAAAACTCCATCCTCATATACTCTGATAAACCTTCGCCAAGGTTAAAGTACATTCTCAATATTATTTTTAAAGATGTTTATGGTATTGATTATGTATTAACTCAAAACAAAGACGAGTTCGAAGAAGCTACATCTCCTAAATTAAATTATTCTTTACAGAGATTCAAGAACGAAAGTTTAAAAATTGCACCGGCACCTATTTTGTTTGAGTATGGAGTGAAGGATCATCTGATCGAAGTAAATTCACACCCAACTTACTTCAAATTATTCTTTAAGAACTCCGCTAACGAAATTCCTTTTGATATTCTGGCGGCCAGCTTTTGGCTATTGGCGCGTTACGAAGAGTATCTGCCTTTTAAGCCCGATGAGCTGAATCGTTTTGATGTAAAGAACAGCATTGCTTTTCAGTATGATCTTATTGGGATACCAATTGTGAATTTATGGTTGGAGGAATTTAAAAAACTACTTCTTTCAAAATTTCCGGAATTGCAATTCAAGAAGCATCAATTCAGATTTGTTTCTACCATTGACATCGATAACGCGTATAAGTACAAGTACAAAGGCTTAATGCGCAGCATTGGCGGTTATGTTAAGAACATTGCAACACGCAACTTTACAGAGATCAAAGAAAGGAATGCAGTTTTGTTCAATAAAAAGAGCGATCCTTTTGATTCGTATGGTTTTTTACTGAAACTAAAAGAGAAATATAAACTTAAAGTTCTGTTCTTTTTTTTGCTGGGAGATTATGGTGTGAATGATAAGAACCACCCAGCGAACAATAAAGATTTTCAAACCTTAATAAAACATTTGGCCGACTACGCTGATATCGGAATTCATCCTTCCTTTAAATCTAATAGTAATTTAAATCAGTTAAAGATCGAGACCAACCGTTTGGCGAACATTACGCATAAAGAGATCGTGAACTCTCGTCAGCATTTTGGGATCTTGACGTTTCCTGATTCTTACCAGGCCTTATTGCAAACCGGTATCACCCATGATTACTCGATGGGATACGGTAATTACAATGGCTTTAGGGCCGGTTTTTGCCTGCCTTATAACTGGTATGATCTGGATTCGGAAATAGAAACTGCCTTAATTGTGCATCCATTTTGTGTAATTGAAACTACTTTAAAATATAATAATGCTGCCAATTCGGAGACTGCTGTTTCATTTGCTAAACCATTCATTGATGAAGTGAAAAAATACAATGGCGAACTGGTTTCCATTTTTCATAATGACACCTTGGGCGAAGTGCCACAATGGAAAGGCTGGCAAAAGGTTTATGAAGAGTTTGTGAAAGAGGTGGTTGAGTAGTGTTTATTTCACGCAGACTTTGTGAAGCAAAGCGCCAAAGGCTCGCAGATGGAGGCGCAGATTTTCGCTGATAAAATTTGGAATAAGTGTCTGCGCACAACTACGATAAATTCTCGTGAAAGCTTTAGTAATGGCTTTTGTATAAAAATCAACCAATTAGTTTACCTTTGCACTTAACACTTATAATTCATCACTTATAGCTTTTAACTCATCACTCATCACTCATCACTTATAACTCTAATGACTCCCCATCCAACCAGCATACATCCAAAGCAAATTGTTTTTGAA
>JANYIQ010000145.1 GCA_025362575.1 Bacteroidia bacterium | reverse complement strand
TGCAAATTTGGCGAGTGTGTTGGCGGTAAGCGGTGCAACAAGCATTACATCAGCCCACTCTGCCAAATACACGTGATTGTTCCAGTTTAATTTTGCATCAAAAAAATCGGACACTACTTCATTCTTACTTAATACGGAGAGTGTTTGCGGGGTAATGAATTCGGCTGCAGAAGCTGTCATCACCACTTTAACATTGGCACCTTCCTTAACCAATAAACGAACCAGGGCAGCACACTTGTATGCCGCAATGCCACCGGTAATTCCAAGGAGTATATTCTTTTGCTGTAACACCATAAAACACAAAAGGCAGTAGCTAACGCAACTGCCTTTTATAATATTGATCGAAAAATACTATTTTGCTTCTGTACTTGGGTTGCGATAATAAATTTTGTCTTCTAAAAATTCCTGAACGGAAATTAAAGATGGCTTAGGAAGTTTTTCGTAAAACTTAGAGATCTCAATTTGCTCACGGTTCTCAAAAATTTCTTCCAAGTTATCTGAATGACTAGAGAACTCCTGCAATTTTGCAGATAATTCTTCTTTCATTTCTGAACTGATCTGATTAGCACGCTTGCTCATGATGGCAACAGCTTCGTAAATATTTCCGGTAACGCCATCAAATCTTCTGATATCACGTGTAACGGTACTCAATTCAGCGTTTGTTTTTTTAAAATCCATTTTACTGTGTTTTTATTTTATTTTCTTTTACTTGAACGCAGCTGCTGTAAACGCTCTCTGCTTTAGCCAAAAAATCACTTTTGGGATACAAATCTACGAATTTTAAGTAACATTCTATAGCTTTATCCAATCTTTCGATCTTTTTTGAAGGAATACTGTTAATGGCAAGCAAATTGTAAGAATTTACTGTCAAATAATACATTTCCTCAACATAAGGCGAATCCGGATATTCTTTTAAGAAATTCTTCGTTGATGTTGTAACTGCTTTATAATCACTAAGTTTAAAGAATTGCTTGATAAGGTCGTAATCTTTATTCTCAAGCTTATGTCTCAAATTTCCGATAAGAATATTACAGGTATCAATGCGTTTGCTTTCAGGGTAATTATCAATGAATGACTGAAACTCTTTAATAGAGTTTTTTGTATCGGTTTGATCCAATTTATAATTCGGAGAACTCAGATAAAAGCAAAAAGCGTTCATATAGTAACATTCTTCGGTATGAACACTGCCTGGAAACTGGCGCGTAAAGTTCTTGAAATGGTATTGCGCTAAACCGAAATCGTTCTGATAAAAATTACAATACGTATAATAGTAATATACTTCTTCGGCTTTCTCTGTGCCTTTAAAAATAGGCATTAACTCATCGTAAAGCTGACTAGCTTTAATGTAATTGCCCTTGGCGTAATACTCGCCCGCTCTTTGAAGTTTAAGTTCGTAATTAGAACTCTTTAATAATTTATTGTATCCGTTGCACGAAACAAGAACCACTGCGGTTACAAGTATTACAAGGTATTTGATGCTGTTCTTCAAAGCGGATACGAAGTTAAGCTTTGTGGAGGTATAAAAAAAATGCCCCACAAACTGTGAGGCATTTTAATATTAAACTTTGTTAAGATTACTTAGTGATCACTAATTTTTTAGTGATAGTGTTATTACCACTAACAACGTTCACAAAATATAAACCTGCAGGCATGCTGCTTAGGTTAATATCAGTAACTGAACCACCGTTCACGCTCTTTTTAGCAAGAACAACCTGACCGATAGAGTTAGTTACGTTATAATCAAAAGTAAGACCAGATAATTGAGCAACTAAGGTAAACTCACCGTTTGAAGGGTTTGGCACAATGTTAAAGAAAGAAGCTAATTCATTTTCTTTAATTCCAGTGAATCCAGAACAACCCATTACCGGGAATACACATAATTGGAAGTTGATAGTTCCACCCCAATCAGCTTTCATGTCACCCCAAGGACCTGGAGCGTCAGTTTCCCAAGCAGCAGTGCTTGTAGCTGATTTTTGTTGCCAGATAACAGCTGTATCACCAATTGTAGTAGGTAATACAACAGAACTGAAGTAACCACCTGTAGTTACAGATACTGGAGTTGCAAAGTTAAATTTGTACTGACCAACGTTATTAGTTGAAGAGAAAGTAGCTAAAACAGAACTGATAGGAGCACTGGTAGCACCTAAAGCAACCGGAGCAGCTGTAGGAGTTGGACCTGTGGTCATAGAACCGTTATAAATTCTTAAACCAATTGTGTTAGTACCAACACCTTTAGTACCTGCACCTGTTGTTGGGTTTTTGTAGAAAAACACAAAACAAGCAGTAACTGAAGGAGAAGTTAAAGCAGAGTACTGAGGACCTGCAGTGTAGTTTGCAAATTGAGTCATACCGTAACAGTTATTACCAACAACATAACCACCTGTAGTACAAGCTGTTCCTGTAGAAGCAGTGTAAAGAGTTAATGTAGTTGTAGGAGCACCTAAGTTAAAGTTGTAAACGGTATCACAACTAAGCGCGGCAACCTTTGCATCACTTGAAGAGCTAATAGAATTAACTGTTCCCGAGATGTTAGAATCTTTTGCAGTTCTTCCACTTTGAGCGAAAGATACTACTGCTGTAAATACAGCTAAACCAGTAAGTAGTTTTTTAATCATTTGTTTTTTTTTTTAAGTTAGAGTGCGAAGTTAATCAATTTTAGTGAAAATTCCTTGATTCAAATAATTTAACATTTTATGCAGAAAAGTTAAAAAAAATGCCAATTTTTGGTGTGAAAAATTCACCAGGATAGCATCTATATTATAGGTTTTATTAATTTTGGCTAATATTTTGTACCATAATCATTTAACAAACCGTATAAACGGTATGCACAAATCGTTTTTTAAACGCATGAAGCCTCTTTTTGTGCTATGTATCCTCTTTTGCTTATCGGCAAATGCCCAACAGTTTAAAAACGAAGATGAGCTTAAAAAAGAAGCTGCCCGCCTTTTTGAAGAAGACGAATTTACAAAAGCCTACAATCTATACGCTCAACTCGTTTCAAATTACCCAAGCGATCCCGAATTGAACTACCGTCTTGGGGTTTGTATGCTTTACTCTGAGCCTGATAAGAAGAAATGTTATTCTTACCTGAACCTTGCTGCCAACCATCCTAAAGATGCACCCAAGGATGCCAAATTCTATCTCGCAAAAGCCTATCACATGAATTATAAGTTTGATGAGGCTATTAAACTTTATAATCAGTACAAAGCCATTGGCTCGGCCAGTCAGATCAAAAAACTGCAGGTAGACCGCGAGATCGCAGCCTGTAAGAACGGTAAACGTTTACTGGCAAGCATGACCGAATTAGTGGTGATGAGCAAAAAGCAATTGAACGAAAGCGATTACTTCCGCAGTTACGACCTAACCAATGTAGGCGGAAAACTATTGGTAAAACCACCTGATTTTAAAACCAATTACGATAAACGCAAAAAAGATAAATCGGTAGTTTACATTCCTAAATCCGGAGAAAAAATTTATTTCTCAAGCTACGGCGAAGACGGTAATAATGGCCGGGATATATACATGGCTATTCGCATGGCTAATGGAACCTTTGCCAAAGCACAACCTGTGCCAGGCATAAACACGGAGTTTGATGAGGACTACCCTTTCCTTCACCCCAATGGACGCACACTGTATTTCAGCTCCAAAGGATTTAACAGTATGGGAGGTTATGATGTGTTCAAATCTACATACGATGAAACTACAAATAAATGGTCGACACCGGTTAACATGGAATTCCCGATCAACTCGCCCGACGATGATTATTTATTTGTAACCGATCTGGATGAAAAAGTAGCGTATTTCTCAACAGGCAGACAAAGTCCTCCTGGTAAAATTGATGTGTTAAAGATCAATACAGAACGCCGCCCAATGGAACTGGCTGTTTTAAAAGGAACAGTTCTGAAAGAAAGTGCCGAACAAAGTTTAAAAGCCAAGATAACGGTTAAGAACATGGAAGATGGTAACATTGTTGGAACATACAGTGCGCAAGACAATGGCGACTACTACATGGAAATACCGAACGGCGGGAAATTCATTTTCACGGTTGAAACACCCGGTATGCCAACTCAATCGGATAAAGTATCTCTGCCAATGGCCATGACCATGCGTCCTTTCAAGCAAAGCATTTCCTACAACAATAAGATTCTTCAAATAAAAAATTATTTCGATTCGCCTCCCGATGAAGAAGATTACCTGCGTTATTTAGAAATGATCGAGCGTAAAGCTAAGCTTGATGTTAATGAAGATAAGGTTAAGGCTGCCCCTATTCCTGCTGTTGCTGCCAATACTGCAACAGAAGCTGCCGTTGCAACAACCAACCCAACACCTAACAGTACCGAACGTGTTGAAACCGATAATCAGCCTAAAACAAATCCGAATACAAATCCAAGTACTACGAAAACACCAACTGTTGCGGCTAAAGAAGGGGTAACCAACAAACAGTTAGTTGACATTGCTAAAAAAGATGCCGGCGAAGCTAAAGCCGAAGCTGCAAAAATGAATCAAGATGCGGCCGATGCATTTGAAATTGCCAACGCTAAAAAAATTGAGGCCGACGATCTTACCAAGAAAGCCGATGAAGCCATGGCCGGAGCTACGGCAATTACGGGCGATGAAGTTAAAAAGAATGAAGCTGTTGAAAAAGCCACAGCTATAAAACAGGAAGCTGTAAATGCTACAAATGTTGCTAATACCATAATGAATCTGGCCAAAGGTTTAGATGCCGATGCTAAAGCCAAACAAAGCGAAGCCATTTTGAACGAGCAGTATGCAAATGAACTGGAAAAAGTTTCGACTACAAAAAATAATAAAGAGTCATTAGCTAAGCTGGATGAACTGCAAAAACAAATTGCTGAAACATCTAAACAAAAAAACAAATCGGATGACCTTTACAACTCCATTAAATCAGAGTACGATCAAAAGCAGGCACAGATCGCAAAAGTTGATGCTAAGAGCGATAAGTTGAAAACAGATATTGAAGAAGTAAAGAAAGAGATTACTTTAACGGATTCGGAAATTGCGAAAACAAAAGACAAATCGTTGAAAGAAAATCTGAATGCGCAGAACACAGAATTAAAAGCAGAATTAGATTCCAAGAACAAAGACCTTGCGCAAAACGAACAGCTTTCGGCTAAGTTAAAAGCAGAAGCTGTTTCCTTACAAAGCGAAATTGATCTTACCAACAAAATTAAAACCAGCGACTTTGCTACATCTGTTGCGGTCAATACTAATACTACTACCAACCCAACAAATACAAAAGCCATTACCGGTAATTACGAAAGCGTGAACGACGATTACACCAAACAATTAAGTGCGGTGGGCAACCCAGGCGAAAAAACAGGAATTGCAGAGAGTAATAAAATATTGAACGACTACACCAAAAAGCTGAACGACTTAATTGCAATAGATAAAGCAGATCTTAAAAACACAACTAAGCCAGAAGATAAGAAAAAAATTAACGATGAGTTAAAACAATTAGAGGAGCAGAAAACCAGCAATCAAAAACAAATTGCTGAAAATAATACTAAACTTAAAGCACTTGAAACTACTGCCATTGCAGCAAATACCAATCCTGTTAAAACAAATACAACTGCTGTAATCGAAACCAAAGAGCCGGTTAATACAGCTACAACAGCCATTGCGGTTAACGAAACAAAAGAACCCTTAACTACTACAACAACTGCCACGGTAAACAATGCAGGCACCAACGAAAAAACTGAATTTGCTACCAATGCCATTTTTACAGGTGGCTCCAATGATCTTAATAAACTGAATGCACTGAAGAACGGCATTAGCAACGAAACCAATCCTTCCTTCAATTTTAAAGATTATAAAGAACAAAGTTCTTTGACCTTAAAAACAGATGCTGATCTTAAATTACAAAATGCAAATGCAACCAAAGAAGCTTTGGGCAATTCCATTTCTAAAGCTGAAGAAGAAATTAAGAATGCCCCACCCGTGGCTAATGCCAATAACCCTGAAGCCATTAATGAGGAAGCAGAAGTTTACGCTAAAAAAGCAACTACACTTAGAATTGAAGCCGCAAGTTATCAGGGTGCAGATAAAGAACGCATGCTAAAAGAAGTAAAAGAGTATGAGAAACAGGCCGGCGATAAACATGTTGAAGCAGCAGACTTAATTAAGAACAACAACAAAAATATTTATGATGCCAATTCTCAGAACCTAGATGATCTGTTAACCATTAACAAATCGGCTAAGCCGGATATGGATGAGGCAAGGAAATTAGATAACGAAGCCAAGCAAAATTTTAAACAAGCCCGATCTATCCGTGAAGAAGCCGATGCACAATCGAACGTAGCAGCTAAATTAGGGACCATAAGTAATGCCGAAGAAAAAGAAGCAGAAGCGCTCTTAAAACAAAAGAAAGCGGTTGAAATATTGATGAAAGCCAATACAGGTTTTGCCTTGAGAGAACCTGCCAACGCAAATGCAACACCTGCTGCAACAAAAGAAGCTTTAGCTAAAGTTACATCTCAGTTCGATAAACTGAATCAGGAAAAAATTGATGCTTACATGGCTTTAAGTAAAGCCAACCAGAATGAAATTAAATTACAAGGCGCAAAAATAAACGCAAAGCCTGCGGTTAAAAATAATACCAACAAAGAAGCCGTTGCATTTAAAAAACAAGCTGATGCTGTAAATAAAGAAGCTGTAGGATTGATAAGCAAAGCCATATCTGAACCTAATGCCGCCATTAAACAAAGTTTATTAGCCGATGCCAATAAAAAAGAAATTGAAGCCATTGCCGCTTTAAATAATGCAAGCACATTGCTTGAAGGTAAAACAGTGGAGGCAATTGCTTCCAATGTAAAAGAACCGAAAACCGCCGAACCTAAGAACAATACAACTGAGCCTATAGCCAACAACCCCTCGACAAGCTCAGGGCAGGCCGAACCTAAAAATAACGGCGGTAACGAAATAAAATCTACTGAAACTAAAACAACAAGTTCTGAACCTTTAGCTAATACCAATGAGCCTAAGAACAATACCGGTAACCAAATTAAATCTACCGAAACCAAAACAACAACATCTGAACCTGTTGCAAATAACCCTTCGACAAGCTCAGGGCAGGCCGAGCCTAAAAACAATACCGGTAACCAAATTAAATCTACCGAAACCAAAACAACAAGTTCTGAGCCTATAGCTAATAATGCTGCAACCAAAGATCCTAACGCTTACAAAAGTCCTGAAGCAGATAAAATGAAAACCGATGCGGTTACTGCTTTAAAGACCATTGAAGAAGAAAAAGCAAAAGTAGAAGCTGAAATTAAAAACACGCCTCCTACCGAAACACCTGCAGTTGAATTAAGAAATACAATTACCAGACAAAATACAATTGCCGACAGTATAAGCAAAGAGGCTCGGACGGTTAGAGCTGAGGCCGCAACTAAACAAGGACCTGAAAAAGATACTTTAATTGCCAAAGCAAAAGATTTGGAAACAAAATCTGCTGTAGTTAAAATAAGTGCGGCCGAAACTCAGGCTACTTTAAATGATGCTGCGTATAAAACCTACAACAATGCCATTGCGCAAATGATGTCGGAAGCGCAAGGTAAACCGGAATACGAACAAGTGCAGAGTTTAGCAAGCGAAGCAGCTGTCACTAAAAAACAAGCTGATGAGATAAGAAAGGAATCTGCCGCACAACCTTCAGCTCAAGCTAAATTAGGTGGTTATAATAA
>JANYIQ010000144.1 GCA_025362575.1 Bacteroidia bacterium | reverse complement strand
TTTTTCTATTTCATTGCTTGGAATTATTTTAGGGCTGCTTATTTTATTTTTCGCGTTATGGGAAGCCATTCCTTATTTTCAGAAACTTAGTTTCAGCGAAAATAAAATTATGTTCGGTGGTTTCTTAAGCGGCTTTTTCGGCGGCTTATCCGGTCATCAGGGCGCATTGCGCACAGCCTTCTTAGTGAAACTAAAACTCGAAAAAGAAGTTTTTGTGGCCACCGGTATTGCGATTGCTTGCTTGGTTGATGCTGCTCGCATGACCGTTTACGCCACCGATTTCAGGTCAGAATTAATTTCCCAGAATTATAAGTTGCTTTTACTGGCGGTAGGTTCCGCATGGGTAGGGGCTTTTGTAGGAAACAAACTCATCAAAAAAACAACTTTTGGATTCATTAAATGGTTTGTAACGATTTTTATGGTTGTTATTGCGTTGCTAATTATTCTGGGAGTTTTGAACAAGTAATCTCAATGAACATTTGTCATTCCTGGTCACGATTTATAGTGATGAAGAAACTGCCTCTAAAAAAACTTAACGATTTTTAATTCCTTTTGCAGGAACAGATTCTTCCTTCGTCAGGATGACAAAAGGTTTTGGGATTAGATCTTAATTCTTTGTCCTACCTGAAGAACCTTTGTAGGTTTAAAGCCATTCTTTTTGCAGATAGCATTTACGGTAGTGTGATTGCGTTGGGCGATCTTGCCAAGATTATCACCATTACGAACTTTGTAAACTTTTGTGCCTTTGTAATATGTAACGCTGTTAGGCTCGTAATGACGAATGCCAACATCATGACGGTGGCGATTGTGCAACGCTCGCAGATCGTATTTATTCTCTACATCAGTTTTATGTAAAACAAATTCATCTTTCTTTAAAGTTCCGGTAGCAAAATCAATGAAGTCTTCAGCATCCAAAGCCTGACCTAAAAAACGGATCTCAAAATGTAAATGTGGTCCGGTTGAACGGCCTGTATTCCCGCCATAACCCAAAAGCTCTCCCGATTTTAGTTGCTGTCCCGGTTCAACCAATATTTTAGATAGATGAGCATAAACCGTTTCTAAACCATTATTATGACGAACAATGACTACGCTGCCATAACCACCCTGATGAGTTTTAGCGATACGAACCATTCCGTCAAAAGCGCTAACTACTGTATCTCCAATATCTAGTTTTACATCTGTACCATAATGTGGACGTCGGCGGCGCCAACCAAAAACGCTGCTGATATTAGTGCCCGGTTTAGGCATCGAAAAGCCCCCATCTCCTTCAGAAACTAAGTTAATAGTAACAGAATCGCTTTTAAAGCATTCTGCAAAACTGTAAGGATGAATTACTTCTGTATCCCACGTAGCATATAGGTCATTGGAAGGAAAAAGGATCAAAGTTGTATCAGGCGTTTCAAGTACCGACTCCTCAGAAAGCACGTAATGGGTGGTATCGTCGCGCTTAAGTTTTGCTTTTTTGTCGTCTCCGGGCTTATTACGGTCATCCAAAACCCCTGCAAAAGCTGAGTTTACTATAAAGCCGAGGCTTAAAAGTAGAATTGCGGAGATATGTGCTAAGCGGTTCATTTTTTGAATGTTGCAAAGATTTAATATTTTACGAGAAAACCTAGAATAAAATATGCCAAATAAGGTTAAAGTTATTAACAATTTTGGCGAATTGTTAATTATTATTAATTTTACGTCTTAGTAAATAAGGCTGTTAAATGAGGGAATTAGTACTGTTTATTGCATTTAAACCCTTATCTTAGTGGATTATAATTTTTTTATGGCGAAAAGAATACTTTTAGTTTTTTTAGTTTTCTCTGCATCCCTTGGTATTGCTCAGGTTACATTTTGGACCGAAACCTTCGGAACAGGTTGTAATCAGGCACAATCTGCCAATGGGTTAAATGCAGGTAATGGTCCTTGGGTTATTACAAATACAGGTGCAAACGACCCTTTTGCCAATACATGGTACGTTAGTGCCGAAGAGAACGGAAACGCGGTTGGTACTTGTGGCAGTGGTTGCGGAACAAACAGAACACTTCACGTTGCGAACGTACCGGGCTCTCCAAGTGCAATTTTTTGCCCTACAGGCGATTGCGGAGCTGCTTATGATACAGGCTTAGGTACTTCTCAGGTTAGTACTGATAAACGTGCCGAAAGTCCTACCATCAATTGCACCGGTCAAAGTACAATTACTTTAAGTATCGATTATTTAACTTTTGGTGCCCCCGGAACAGATTTTTGTGTTATAGATTATTTCAAT
>JANYIQ010000104.1 GCA_025362575.1 Bacteroidia bacterium | reverse complement strand
GGCGGACATGTGAAAAATCCTGCTTACCGCGAAGTGTGCAATGGTACTACAGGACATGCCGAAGTTTGCCAAATTGTTTACGACAGCAAAAAAATAAGTTTTAAAGAACTATTGGAAGTGTTTTGGAAAACGCACGACCCTACTACTTTAAATGCCCAGGGCAACGATCACGGAACACAATACCGTTCGGCAATATTTTATCATACACCCGAACAAAAAGAATTAGCCGAAAAATATAAAATTGAATTGGATAAATCGGGAGCATACGATGCGCCAATTACAACAGAAATTACAGCCTACACTAATTTTTATGCTGCCGAAGATTATCATCAGAACTATTTTAACGCCAATGGCAGTGAACCCTATTGCCGATTTGTGATACAACCTAAAGTAGACAAGTTTGAAAAAGTGTTTAAGGATAAGATGAAGAAGTAACCAGTTCGGAGTTAGTAGTTAGGAGTTCGTAGAGGCTGTGTGTATTAGATGCAATGGCACGCAGATCAAAAGGATTTAAAAGGATAAAATCATTATTGAACTTTAATTACTTTTTGATGGATCGTTTTCGAGGCCAATTTTATCTCTAAATAATAGATCCCTTCAGGTAAATCTGTTAAATCAATTTGATGGGCAGCTTTTTCTTTGTAAAGTAATTCGCCAGTTGAAGTGTAAATACAGATTTGCTTGATCTCTTCAGTACTTTCAATTTTGAATTTTGAATTTGTTGGATTTGGAAAAACAGAAACACCGTTTTCCTCCGATAAAACCAATTGATCAACACCCAAACAAAGCGAAACCATTTGCAAAACTGTTGCAGAATAACTGCAGCCTCCGGTTGTTCCTGTTACAATATATGTTGTAGAAGCTGAAGGTGTAACTGTTATTACTGAACCTGTTTGACTTGTGTTCCAAATATAACTGGAAGCGCCGCTTGCGGTAAGCGTAGTTGTTTGACCAAGACAGATTATATTGTTGTTTGTTGAGACGGTAACGTTAGGCATAGCGTTAAGCAAAACATTTACACTTGTAGCCGAAACGGTTGTAACAATATCCATTTTACCATCGTTATTAAAGTCTGCCACGTTTAGCGCCTTGGGTTGATTACCAATTATAGTATATGATTTCACAGTGGGAAAATTAGCAGTGCCATATCCAGTAAAAATAGAAACTCTATTAGCGCTAAACTCAGCCATTGCAAGGTCGCGTTTTCCATCACCATTAAAATCAGCTGATTCAATTCCAAAAGGCGCATTGGCCGTATATGTTGTCGTTGGTGTCCAACTGCCAGTTCCGGTACCCATCATTATATAAAAATTATTGCTGGTCCATGTTGTTCCGGCTAAATCAATAAAAGAATCATTGTTAAAATCGTCAGCTATCAAACTGTTGCACCCAACATATGCAACCCAATTTGCAGGGCCGAAAATACCCGCACCATTTCCATATAATATCGCTACGTTGTTCTCGTAAACCATAATGTCTAATTTAGAGTCATTATTAAAATCGCGAATAATAGAACCCCTTTGGTACATTCCAACGGTGTAATTGGTGATAACGCTGAACGTGCCTGTACCGTTTCCAAGCTGAACAGATAGATATGAGGTATTAGATGTGGTTACAAGGTCATTAAATCCATCGTTATTGAGATCAGCAATTTTTACAGTTTGAGGTTGATTGCCAATCGCGTAATTTACAGCTGCGGAGAACGAACCGGTTCCGGTTCCTAAAAAAACAGAGATATTATTTGAAGACATATTAGCTGTGGCAATATCCATAAAACCATCATTGTTCAGATCTCCTGCATCCACTCCTGCAGGGCCTCCCGGAACTACCAGGTTTATAGAAGAAGGAAAACCTCCCATTCCATCACCAAACAAAACTGTTGGCGGACTACCACCGATAACCATATCTAATTTACCGTCGCTATTAAAATCCGCAAAACTTCCTCCCTTGAATTGACCACCTCCGGGATATGCAACAGGCGGAGTAAAACACATTTGTGCGAAGGAAGGGATAAAAACAGCTAAGAGAAAAA
>JANYIQ010000038.1 GCA_025362575.1 Bacteroidia bacterium | reverse complement strand
CATTTTTTCAACAAAGGGCGAAGAGTATTTCAGACAAAAGGAAACCGAGTATTTAGCTCAGGTGATCAGCAGATACAACACTTCAGTAATTTCATTGGGCGGAGGTGCGGCTTGTTTTAACAATAACATCAACACGATCTTAAAAGCCGGGGTCGTTATTTACATTGAAATGCCTCCTGAAGCCCTTCATTATCGCCTTATCCACTCCAAAACCAACAGACCTTTACTGCAAAATAAAACCCTTGAGGAAGGATTGGAATTTATAAAGACCCTTTTACATAAGCGCCAGTCTTTTTATAGCCAGGCAAATATTACCGTTAATGGTATCGACTTAACAACAGATAAATTAAAAGAAGCTTTATCTTTGTTTATTGCAAAGTCTGAAAAAAAATAGTCTGATTCTTTTAATTTGTTTCGGTTTATCATTAACTGCAACGGCTCAATTATTTCGCAACAAAAATGCAGGCTTTAATGTTGGTGCGGTATTTGCGTTAGGAAATAAATTTCAAAGGATAGGCTACACTCTTCAAGGATATTATTTTTACAAATTCATTCAGGTCAATGCAGAGGTAAGAATTTATTATAATTTGAAAAACCTTGGGCCTGCTAAAGAATATGCTGAATTGGTTGCTTCAGGTGGTTTAGTATTAGGGTATGGAGAAAAACAAACTTGGCATAATCCTTTCTTGAGCCCGGTTTCAAATCAAACGAAATATAAAAATAGTGTTGGATATTCTTTCAATGCTTATTTCAACAAGATAAAAACCAAACAACAAACCGGAATTATTGCGCTTCAGTTCGGAAGTTTTAGTTTGATATCAGAAAATGATCTTTTGGCACGGCCAATTTTGGATCGATTCAGAACGGCTGCTTTTTTAATTCAATATCAGTATAAGAATTTATATCAGGCGGGTTTAAATTGCACAATGTGGACTGGCCAAATGGGACGATCGGTGCGAGATAATAAAGATTTTCCATTTGTTGGATATATGGATACGACCGGTGGATCGTATACAAATTATTCTCATGGTTTACTTAGCGCGCAATTTAAAATGTCGATCGATGCAGGTCAGAATCTTCAGGCAAACATTGGTCTGGATGCAGAGCAAGTGAGGAACTTTGTGCAGAACCGGTTGATACATGATGCGGCATTTTTGCCCAAAAAATGGTACAAACCTACAAATTGTCATATTCCTATGCTTGATACCGCAGGGAACCAGTATCTATACCGAACCAATCAAAAGATCAAAAAACCTGAATTGTATTGGAACGTTTTCAGCGGAGCAGCCAGTTTTTATTAACAATTCCTCGCTCTAAATTGTTTAGATTTAAAGGTATAACTGAGTAAAATCAGGGTTTTAATGAGTGAGCGATTCTATGTTTTTCGCCAAAAATTATATATTTACTGAGTTAATAAACCCCACTATGAAAAGATACTTATACATCAGTTTAATTTCTATTTTATCTTTCATATTTTCAGAAAGTTTTTTTTCGCAAACAATGCCGGCTTGTCCAAACGGACAGGTATATCTTCATAATTGTCCTATCCAGGTTTATACTCCTTCATTACCATTAAGCGCCTCTAATCCAAGTAACACTGCTATTCCTTGTGGTGGAACAGGTTTAACTTTCGGTCCTAATTTGAATGCAGCATTTCCATCACCAACTTTTTATACCACTATCGGCGGTAATATGGCCTGGTGGAATGGTGCAGCTTGGGTAAACACCGGCTTCTCTATGCCTGCCGTGAATCTTGGCGGTGGTGGTGGAGTTATTTACGGATTGATCGGTGGTACAGGACAAATCTATGTGTATAACGGTACAGGACCTGCTACTTTGTTAATGACCATTGGAACTTTTGCAGGTGGTGGACCTTATGACGTTGTTGCTGATAATTGCGGAAATTTTTATATTCTGAAAACAACTACTCCTCAATTGATGACCTGTTATGGTCCCGGAGGTGCAACGCTTTGTACATATAGCATGACGGGTATGCCAAGTATTTCTGCAGGTGGTGGTTTTGCGATTGTAAATGGTCAGGTAATTGTAAGTAATACCGGTGGATTATTTATTGGTAACATGAGCGGTTCAACCGTTAGTTTCACAAACGTAAGTGCTACCGCAGGAGGTGCCGGAGATTATGCTCAATGTCCAATGTCATGCGGTCCGGTAAATGCAACTGCTGCTAACTCTACAACATCAACTCCTTTGGGTTGCGCGGCGGGAATTGCAACTGTAGTAGCAACCACCACCGCTGCTCCGGTAACATACCAATGGGCCGGCCCGGGAATTGTTAGTGGAAGTACAGCTTCGTTAGCAACAGTTAATACACCCGGCGTTTATAGTTGCACAATCACTTCAGCAGGCTGTCCTCCTTCCACGACCGTTGTCACTACAAATGTGGTGGGTTCCGCAACGTTTACTCCAACTGCAACTGTTGTTGGAACTATAACTTGTACAACACCAACAGTTCAGATTACGGCAATGCCAGGACCATTGAATTATACTTACACATGGACCGGCCCCGGAATTGTTGGCGCAACCAATTCTCAAATTATAACGGCGAATATGCCCGGTGTTTATACCGCAACAGTTGGTAATACACTTACAGGATGTAAGGGCACTGTTGCTGTAACTGTAGTGCAAAATTTGGTACCACCTATTCTCACTGTTGTTCCAACTACAACAACTATTTGTTTGGGAAGTTCTGCAAATATTTCTGTTTCTGGCGCGAATACCTACACATGGAGCCCTGCGACCGGATTGAATACAACTAACGGTCCGGCCGTTGTATCTACCCCTGTATTAACCACAACATACACCGTTGTTGGTGCCGTTGGTACTTGTACCGCAATGGCTACTTCCGTTGTGAGTATTAGTCCACAGCCAAGTGCAATCATAACACAAACAAATGCTACCTGCGGTTCCAATAACGGTGTGGTCGTTATCTCTAACACCAGTGGCGGGGGGCAAACGATCGTAGGTTATACTTTTGATGGTGCAGGTATCGCAACACAAACTGTTATTAACGTTGCTTCAGGTTCACATACAATTACAATGACCAATAGCATTGGTTGTAAAACAACTTATGTCATAAACATTACAAATACCCCACCTATTACTGCTTTAGGAACAGTACCAACAAATCCAACTTGCGGTAACAATAACGGAAGTATTGCCTTAGGATTAGTGACAGGTGGTACACCAACTTATTCTTATTCTGTGAATGGAGGCCCTTTTACAACGGCGCCAACCTTAACGGGATTGGCACCTGGAACATATACCATTACTGTAAAAGATATTTTTGGATGTACGTTCACCAAGAACGTAACACTTGTCAATCAGCAAGGACCAACAGCAATACTTTTCACAACTGGCTTAACTGCCTGTTCAGCTAACACCGGTGTTTTAACTATCACTGGTGTTACAGGTGGTACTGCAGGGTACACCTTTACTGTGGATGCAACACCAACCGGAAGTGTAACGAACAATCTCGCTGCAGGAACACATACTGTAATTGTAAAAGATGTTAATGGTTGCATTTACAATACAACGTTTGTAATTAATACAGTTCTGGGACCATCTGCTGCAGTTGTTGTTCCAAGTAATGCGGCTTGTGGTAACGCTAACGGTTCAGTAACGGTGACAAGTGTAACTGGAGGTTTAGCGCCTTATCAATATTCATTCAATGGCGGACCATTCAGCAGTACAAATTTAACAAGCGGATTATTGGCGGGCCCTCATTCAGTTGTTATAAAAGATAACAATGGCTGTACTTATACTGTGAATTTTGTTGTTGGTAATACAGGAAGCCCCGTATCCTCAATCGGCACTTTATCTAACGTAGCGTGTTTTGGCGGCAGCAGTGGAAGTTTTACGATAAACACTGGCGGAGGCACACCGGGCTATAGTTATACGATCACGCCAACGAATGTAACCAGTGGCACGGGTATTTTTACGAACTTA
>JANYIQ010000036.1 GCA_025362575.1 Bacteroidia bacterium | reverse complement strand
CAGGATCTATACTCCTTGCGTCGGGCCCATCAAAATGAATAATATTGAAACTTCTCTTCTTTAATTTAAGAGAAGCTGCTAAGTCGTTTAAGACTGTAGAGTTTTCTATTTCACAAAGACCAATTACTGCTAAACCTTCCGGAACACTTTCAGTTCCCATTTGAGAAATAACTTCTGATAAATGATCGATCTTTTTCTTGTATCGTTCGCTCGACCACTTATTAACCCCGGTAGGGGTAAAATCATCATCTTCTTTCAAAGGATCATTAATTGTATCATAAAGATTTTCACAATTCCAAAACCCAATGGCAATTGTTTCCTTTTTAACGAAAACAGTAGAGCTCATTATAACTAAAAGGGTTATTGCTGCTAAAATTATTTTTTTAAAATCGAATTTAATCATTAGTTCCAGATTTAAAGTCTCCAAAGTTATACATTACGAATTGATAAATTTGTTTAGTCTTGGTTATTTGATTGTTAATAAAATGTTATATCGCACTTTTTCCAACCAATTGTTTTACATAACCGTAACGGAGGCTTAATTTAATGCGAGAAATAATAAATTACTTTTGCTTAGTCAAGAAGTGAAAATCCTTGAGGTAATATAACCTACACTCGTAGTCTTAATTTCCGAAGCCGCTTTCTTATTTATAAATAACTACTAATTAGTATAAACTTAATTTATTGCCTTGTAAATTATAAAATTTAAAAAACAAAATCATGAAAAAACTATTATTTATTGTAGCTACAACCTTATTCTATTATTCTGCATTTAAAGCACAAACCTGTTCAGAACTGTTTATTTCAAAATACGTTTCGATGGGTTCTAATAATAAATGTATAGAAATTTACAATCCAACTGCTAATCCGATTTTACTTACTGGTAAATATTATATAGCCCGTTATAAAACACCGACATCAGGAGGTAACACATCAGGCCCGGTTCCCCAACCACCAAATTATGATGACACCTTATGGTTAAAGGGGACCGTTCCGTCTTATAGTACCTGGGTTATATGTAATCCTGAAGTTACAACCAACGCAAGCAATTTTGGAGCTTTAGATGATCCTCGTTTGAGAGCACATGCCAATCAATTAGGAAATTTTTATGGGACGTATGGCTCCTCGGTTGGTGATCCAACTTACTTTAAAGGTAGTGATGCAATAACCTTGGAAAAAAAGAATGGGACCGTAGTTACTATAGTAGATATTTTTGGTCGCTTTACAGATTTTATGGCTGCAAGTAATGGAAAACCATCGGCATGGAGTACAACGGCACCTTATACCGGTGGCACAGGAATGGGATGGTGGATCACTAAAGGATACATGATGGTACGAAAAAACACGGTGATTACAGGTATTACAGCTAACCCTCCCGCATTTAATCCTTTAGCCGAGTATGATACTATTGTCAAACCAAAAACTGTTGCGGACACAGTTAATACATGGAACTTATTAGGCCATCATACTTGCAATTGCGCTGTAGGCATTAAGGAATATTCAAAACAAATAAAAGTTTCTGTTTACCCGAATCCTGTTTATGGTAACAATTCCATTCGCATTGAATCATCGCAAGCAATAAGTTCAATACAAATTTATGATATAGAGGGGGGATTAATTTCTACCAAAATTATATCAACGGTAGATTCAAAAGTAGATTTATCGACAAAAGAACTATCGCCAGGTTTATATGTGATCAAAATTTATCATGAGAATGGAAGTCTAGGTGTTGCAAGGTTTACAAAATACTAATTTAATTATCGTATAATTCATTTTTTTAACCACTGCTTTATTTTTATCGTGAAAAAAAATATTTGTTTTATAAATGGTTTGTTGCCCCTGTTTTTTTTTCTTACTTCAACCTTAATGTCTCAGAATGATACTGTTGGCAAGTACGAAGTTAAAGGAAAAATAATTGATGAAGTAACTCTCGAGCCCATTATAGGGGCAATTGTTTCTTATGAAAACGGAAAAGGAACTTCTACTGACGTGGACGGTAATTTCAAGCTTGGATTGCCAAACGGTGATTATCAATTAAAAATAAGTTATATTGGTTATACTCGAAAAATTCAAAAAATTAAAATCAACTCAAAAAACTTGAATATTAATTTGAAAATGGAAAGCTCTACAACTTTAGATGAAGTTGAAATAGTTGCCGATGTTGCTAAAATTAGGGAAACGCCGGTAGCCGTTTCAAATATTTCTGCTAAACAAATAAAAGAAGAATTAGGAGCAAGGGATTTACCAATGTTGCTAAATTCTGTACCGGGTGTTTATGCTACTCAACAAGGTGGTGGTGCCGGTGATGCCCGTGTAAATATCCGAGGCTTTGATCAAAGGTACGTTGCCGTCCTTGTTGATGGAATTCCAGTAAATGATATGGAAAATGGACAGGTTTTCTGGAGCAATTGGTCGGGTCTATCTGAGGTTACAAAAACAATGCAAGTCCAACGAGGATTGGGAGCTTCACGTTTAGCTCTTCCTTCTGTAGGCGGAATGATAAACATTATTACATCTTCCATTGACGAGAAAAGATATTTTGTAGCAAAGACTGACCTTGGTACAAATAATTATCAGCGGGTTGGAATTGGATTTAATTCAGGAATGATAAAAAATAAATTCGGGATTACCCTTTCGGGGAGTTATACAGGCGGAGACGGATGGGTAGACAAAACCTGGCAAAAAGCATGGTCGTATTTTGCTAAAATTACTTACCGCATAAATAATAAAAATCTTATTGTCTTCGGTGTAAATGGTGCTCCGCAATCACACGCGCAAAAAACTACGCTCATTAATATGGCTTATTATGACAAAGATTTTGCTGTTAAACAAGGAATAAATGCTGACTCTATTTACGCCAATCCAATTAATAAATATACTAATAGTAATAACGGGAGCAGGGGCTTACAATATAATCCCGATTGGGGTTATGTTAACGGAAAAGTTGTAAATACAAAAGTCAATTACTTTCATAAGCCTCTATTTAATTTAACTTATTTCTTAAATATAAATCCTAGACTTACATTTTCCAACGTTTTTTATGTTTCGTTGGGGCGTGGAGGAGGGACTAGCATTAGCAATGCCCCCTCTTATGACAAAAGTGGAAATGGTCAACTATTGCTTCAGGGAATTTATGATAAAAATAGTACGGCAAAACCTTCATCATTTATTCCTGATCTAAAGCCAACCTCATCTTATATTTATTCTTCTGTTAATAACCACAATTGGGCTGGATCATTGTCTACTTTAAAATATCAGATTAGCAAAAAATTTAATTTCATAGGTGGCATTGATGGTCGCTACTATTCAGGTATTCATTATCAAACGCCTTACAATTTGTTGGGAGCCGATTATGTACAGCAACCAACAGGCAAGGATGCAAGTTTGGCACCGTTTATAAAAGACCCGAATTCATACATAAAAAAGACTGGAGATAAAATCAATTACTACTATCAAAGCAAAGTTACTTGGTTGGGTTTGTTTACGCAACTAGAATATAAAAACGATAAGATATCCGCATTCCTAACTTTAACAGGCAGCCAGACTTCATTTCAAAATATAAATTATTTTGGAAAAAAAGATATTGTGTTTGGTAAAAAAAATATTGCCCATAACGCAGTTGGCTATGGTGATACTCTTTATTATGATGGCCAAAACTATGGTGTGAGGACTAATCCATATGACATTGCAGGAGCAAATCCAATTACAACAAATGCAGATGGAACAATTACTTTTTTGGATAATCTAACAAATAAAAATGTTACGATTAATTCAAATTACACAACTTACGACATGGCCTCAGCTAAAGCGAGGACAAATACTACCGACATTAAATACTTTAAAGGTTACACTATAAAAGGTGGATTAAATTATAAGCTTAATGAAAACCACAATGTATACGGTAATGTTGGCTATATGAATATGCCACCTAAATATAATAATGTTTTTGACCGGAGTGGCGTAGAACTAAACAATATAAAAAATCAACTTATCATTGCTGGAGAACTTGGATATGGTGTTAAATATTCTAGCTTTGCTGCAAACCTAAATGGTTATATAACCAAATGGGGCAATAAACCATTGGACTTTGGCATTTCGAAAGCTGATCCGAATAATCCTCAAAACACATTATATTATAATATTCCCGGAGTGGATGCAATTCTCAAAGGTTTGGAATTGGATTTTTCAATAAAAGTAACGCAGTTTTTAAAAATTGAAGGCTTTGGTATGTTGGCTGACTGGCGCTGGAATTCAGGCGGAACAGCTTATGTCTTTACAGAAAGCGGGACTCTCGCAGATTCAGTTCTCTTTAACGCAAAAGGTGTTCATATTGGTAATTCACCTCAGCAACAAATCGGGGGAAGTCTTAGATTTGAACATAAAGGGTTTTATCTAAAACCTCAATATACTTATTTCAATAAAATGTATGCGCAATTTGATCCCACCGCTTTTGAATATGTAAATAAAACTACGGATTATCGAAATCAGGGTTATGATTCATGGAAAATGCCCGGTTATGGTTTATTCGATCTGTTCATGGGCTATAACATTACAGCTGGAAAAATTTTAGTTAGCATTACAGCTTCAATGAACAATGTTTTAAATGTAATCTATCTAACAGATGCTTCTTTTCCATCCGTTTCAAGTGGTGTTGGGCCAAATAATTATAATGCTCTAAACTCTTATGGATTTATGGGGCAAGGGAGAAGAATAAATTTAGGCGTAAGAATAACGTTTTAATAAAAAAGAAAAATAATTAAACTAAAAACAATGAAAACAACTAAAATCACATTAATCTTATTAAGTCTTGTAGTATTTAATAAATTAAAATCTCAAACAATTGCAAGTGCCCGCGCCGCAACTGTTGGTTCAAATGTAACTGTAAAAGGAATTATCTCCAACGGCGCAGAATTAGGTAGCATTAGATATATGCAGGATGTTACAGCGGGGATTTCAATTTATGGGACTAATTTATCGACCGTAAACAGAGGCGATTCAGTTATTGCTAATGGCACATTAACCAGTTACAACAATTTGCTTGAAATCACACCAGTTACATATACTATTATTGCGAGCTCACTTGCTTTGCCTACACCCTCATTGATAACTCCAAATCAATTGGCTGAAGTACACGAAGGTCGTCTTGTCAGAATAAACAGCTGCACATTTTCTAGCGGAGGCGGAACTTTTACCGGCAATACGAATTACACAATCACATCCGGGTCTCAGTCTTGCGTAGTTCGCATTAATTCTGCAAGCCCTTTAGTTGGTTCATTAATACCAACTTCTTTAGTAAATGTTGTTGGTATTGGCTCTCAGTTTTGTTCCGCTCCAGTCTCAGGTTGTACATCAGGATATCAATTGGTTTTGAGAGATGTTAACGACATAATTAACCCTTCGAGCATTTACTTAACCAATCAACCATTTCCAACTAATATTAATACCAGTGGCATTACTATTAATTGGACAACTAACATTGCAGGATCCTTCTTCATAAAATATGGAAAGACGCAAAATCTGGAACTCGGTACAATTAATGGAATTGGAACTTCAGCAAGCCCCTCGGTTAATATCGTTAGTGCATCACCTGCAACAATTTATTATGCTCAAGTCTTTTCTGTAAATGGAGTTGATACCGCTAAATCTTTAGTCAGGGTTTATTGCACTAAATCTCTTTCTACTGGCATAATAAAAGTTTATTTTAATAAAACTGTTGATAATTCTGTTTCAAGTAGCACCAACGCATTTTACAATCCAAAAATTGCCGATTCATTAGTTGCTTACATTAATAGAGCTCAAAGTACTATTGATATTACGATTTACAATTGGGATAATTCTTCAGGAGGGTTAGCCATCACTAACGCAGTAAATGCTGCCTATATCAGAGGAGTGAAAGTTCGAATCATTTATGATAACACAACTACACAGTCCGGATTGAATACGATCAATTTAGGGATTAAACGTTTACCAAGTCCAGTTGGAGCTTCATACACAATAATGCATAACAAATTTGTCATTATTGATGCGTATAATCCTAATCCTAATACTGCTATTTTATGGACAGGTTCAACAAACTGGACACAAAATCAATTAACTACCGATGCAAACAATGTAATTATTTTTCAGGATCAAAGTATTGCAAGAGGTTATAAATTAGAATTTGACGAAATGTGGGGTGATTCAAGTGTATCTTCAAGTCCAAATACTTCTTTAGGTAAATTTGGCCAGTTTAAAAAAGATAATACACCTCATGAATATAACATTAATGGTACAAGAGTAGAAAGTTACTTCAGTCCTTCCGATGGAATCACTTCTCACATAATATCAACGATTGCAAGTGCTAATACCGATCTATATTTTGGTTTGTTATTGGAAACGCGTTCTGATATCGCATCAAAAGTTGCAAATCAGATAACTTCCAATTCGCTTATTTCAAAAGGAATTCTAAATGATACTTCAGGCGCAAGCACATCCTATTTTATTATGAAAGGCGCAATGTCGAATAATATTAAAATAAATTCATTTAGTTGGTTATTCCATCATAAATATATGATTGTGGATCAATCAAACACATCTTCAGATCCGATTTTATGGACAGGTTCTCATAACTGGTCAAATAGTGGTGAAACTAAAAATGATGAGAACTCAGTGTCCGTTCACAATGCAACTATAGCTAATATTTATTTTCAGGAATTTACTCAAAGGTGGGCAGACCAGTTTGTTGGTATAGCTGAATTAAACAGAGATAGTTCAGTACTTGTATACCCAAATCCAGCATCAGGTGTTGTTAATTTTAAACTAATTAATAACGAAGACGCAAGACTTATTACTCTTTATGATGTTTTTGGAAGAACTGTTTATTCGTCATCTGAAAAAACAGATTCCATTGATGTATCTTCCTTTTCAAGTGGGGTTTATAGTCTAATTATTACTTCGTCAAGCCACTCTTATGTTACTAAAATAATCGTAGAAAAATAATTGGTAATTCATAATTAAGTAATTGATATTATTGGTGGAAAAACTATAACAGAATGAAGGCAGCATTAAGTAATTTGGCATTCCTATTTTTACCGGACTCGCAAAAAAAAGAATTAGAGTGGCAGGAAATATTTTTATTTCTTACTATTTTACTTATTTTGGTTTTAATCTTATTTAAAGCGGACTCATTTTTTTATGGCTATCTTACAAGTTAACATTCTTTAATTAATATGTCAACTAAATTTAATTAAGAAATTAATACTAAGATAATTTTGCTTGATCAAACATTATTTTTTTCATATAAATTTGTAATAGTTGCACGAAAACCCCACAAGACATAGCTCTTTAGTTTTTTCTGACGAGAGATTACCTAAACCGCGACAATTTATTTAATTAAATAATTACAAGATCATGAAAAAAGTTTGCAAAGTTTGTTTTCTGATATTTGTACTCTGTAAGTCAATTGTCTGTTTCGGTGGGGGTACCATCGGGCACGAATTAGTAGTTGAGGTCGCCAGGTCCCGCGTTAAGAGAGAAATTCTTGACTCAGTTAATGAATATCTTGGAAAATTAACCTGGGAAAAGGCATCGGTTTGGATGGACAAGATGCGAAGCGATCACTCCTCTGACCATATGAAACCTAGGCACGATATCAATATCGAGAAGAACAATACTTATCTAAAAACAAATTTCGCGAACATAATAAATGAAGTTTATTTTGTGATAGCTGGGTTGAAAAACATGGCAGCTATTCCAAAAGAAAGGACATTTCAAAATCTAAAAATTCTTTTCCATTTAATAGATAATATTCATATAACTAATGATCAAAGAAGTTGAGAATTTAAACGACAAACTAATTTATGCCCGAGTAATTCAGCTGGGCCTTTTGCCAAAACATCGGCATTTTAAACAAATGTGCAATGACTACTTTGTTTATTATAAACCTATGGATTTTGTTGGAGGTGATTTTTATTGGTTGAGTAAAACAAATGAAACTACTTACTTGGCGGTTGCAGACTGCTCTGGTCATGGCACGGCCGGCGCGATGCTCAGTGTCCTTGGCATTAGTTTGCTTAACTATGCTATTATCAAAAATTACAATTCTGTTGGTGAAATTTTGAATGAAATTGATAAAAAATGGGTAGAAACCTTTAAGGAGGACCATCATGAAATCAGTTTTGATAATGACTGGATGGAAATAACCTTGTGTTCCTTTAATAACCTTACAAGAGAATTTCAGTATAGTTCTGCTAATGGCGAATTTTTTATTTGCAACAATGAAGGCATTCGTCATTTGAGAGGGAATAACTATCCTATCGGCGGATGGCAAATTGAGAAAAAGAGAGAATTTGAAACTCACAAAATAGTATTACATATTGGAGATACTATTTATTTTTTCTCAGATGGCATAAAGCACCAATTCAATCCAAAAAATAAAAAATTCTCAAAGAAAAGGTTATCCGATCTAGTACAGTCTTTTCATGGTTGTGAAATGGAGGCTCAAAAAAAATTTTTCGAGGATGCATTTAATTCCTGGAAAATGTTTATAGATCAAACAGATGATGTTATTTTACTAGGAATAAGATTTTAAAACAAGCCATAACGCTCCTATTATATTTAGAGGATAACTGACACTAGAAAACGGAATCGATTATTAACAGAAAAAAAATTGAACTAATAAGTGTTCAAGATTTTGTTTTCGAAATAAAAGAACAGTTTGTCTTTAAGTATATTGAATATGAAATTGAACATTCTTCAAAATTTAACCATTTAAGTCTGTATTTTGAAATAAGCTGCAAATACAAATCAATTGCCACATCTATTATTCTTAACGGCAACGGATTAAAAACCGGACAAATTATGTTAAACTTTCAGCCCATTACAAAATCTATTTTACTCGCCTCGCGCAGCCCGGTAGAATTTTACCTTACGCCAAAGGCTAACCAGGTTGGGTTAAGAGGTCAATTGTACTGAATAGATAAACGACATGAATTTTTCAAATAATTTAATTGTTCGACAGATAATATTACATAAAGTTCGAAAAAAATTAGGTAAAGTCTTTGTTAAATCTTATTTCTTTGATTGAAACCTTAAGTTTCTAGGTTCAATCATCAAGTACAGTGAGTGAGCTTAGTTTTAAATACTGAGTGCTGCAAAAATGAGAGTTAATACTTCAACAAATATTTTACCTAAATTTAATACACCCTTATTATTGCATTGAATTGGTTAGATTACTTTTGTCTCAGAAGTGAAAACCCTTGAGGCGATTTGATTCACCAAAGCCACTTCATTATTAATAAAATAAAATTATTAAAATGAAAGGGTATATCACAATATTAAAAGTGTTGATTTCATTTGCATTTTTGTTAACTACAAATTTAAAAGCACAATGCATAAACACTTATCCAAACACTGAAACATTTGAAGCCGCTCCCACCTGGACCTCAGGAGGAGCAAATAATGATTGGGCATGGGGAACACCAGCCCATCCAACAATTAATACTGCCGGTGGGGGTACAAAAAGTTGGTGTGTAGGCGGATTAACGGGTTCGTCTTATGCTTTTTCAGAGCAGTGTTGGATTCAAAGCCCATGTTATAATTTCTCTACTCTTAACTATCCTTGGGTATCCTTTAAAATATTTTGGGAATGTGAAAGACAATGGGATGGAATGGTTTTGCAATATTCTATAAACAGTGGTGCTACCTGGATAAATGTTGGCGCTTTTGGCGATGCCCCAGATTGCAATACTGCTAATTGGTATAATTATGGAAACATCACTTGGCTGACTTCGATCCCTACTAAACATGGGTGGTCAGGAAGAATTGGTGCTACAGCTGGATCTTGTACAGGAGGATTTGGAAGTGGCGGCTGGCTAACTGCGAAGCATTGCTTGGTTGGATTAGCCAATCAACCAAACGTGATTTTTCGTTTTCTTATGGGCTCCGGTACTACTTGCAATTCATATGATGGTGAGGCGATCGATGATTTTACAATTTCAGAAGGAATGCCACATGCTTCAACATTTAGTGTTAATTGCAATAACTTTACAGCAATTAATCCCCCATGCCCAACAGTTAGCACTTATACATGGAACTTCGGAGACCCACTTTCAGGACCTTCTAATGTTTCTAATATTGCAAACCCTACACATATATTTTCAGGGCCAGGAATTTATTCAGTTACTCTATCTGTTAGCGGCGGTCAATGCAATCCCCCGGGCTCGTATACTCAAACAGTAAGCGTGTCAAACTTCGCTATTCCTCCCGTTTCACAAAGCGTAACCTGTTTCGGCGGAAGTAATGGAAGTGGAACAGTTTCAGTTACGGGAGCTGCGCCATTTACTTATACCTGGTCTCCAACAGGTGGAAACTCATCGACAGCATCCGGTTTAACAGCCGGTACTTATTCTGTTCAAATTAAGGACGGAAATAATTGCATCGTTACAAAAACAATTTCAATTATTCAGCCTCCTATACTCTCTGCAACAATTATTAAAACGAATGTAACCTGCAATGGATCTAATAACGGAAGCGCAACACTAACCGCGGCAGGTGGAACTCCCGGTTATACTTATACATGGGCACCTTCTGGAGGAAACGCGGCCATCGCTTCTGGGCTTGGGCTTGGCACTTATACTGTAACAGTAAAAGATATCAATGGTTGTTCAATAACTGCGGCAACAATAATAACCCAACCACCATCATTGACAGCAGCAATTACTTCTACAAATGCGACCTGCGGTAGTACTAATGGATCTGCGGCAGTAACGGTAGGTGGCGGAACACCAGGATACACTTATAGCTGGTCACCATTCGGTGGAACCGGATCAACAGCCAGCGGACTTGCTGCCGGTTCATATACTGTAATAGTAAAGGATATAAATAACTGTACCATAACTGCAGTTGCAGTTATTTCTCAACCCGTTTCAATGACAACTACAATCAGTTCAACAAATTTACCCTGTAATAGTTCGGCAACAGGATCTTCTACGGTAAATATTGGTGGTGGGACGGGACCCTTCACATACACCTGGTCACCTGCACCAGGAGGGGGTCAGGGTACATCTAACGTTTCAGGACTTACGGCAGGATCCTACAGTGTTGTAATTAAGGATGCATTAAATTGTACTGTAACAGCAGTCGCAACAATTACTCAACCAAGTGCGCTAACAACAGCTATCACCTCAACCAATGTAACTTGCAATGGAGCGACTAATGGTATTGCCTCAGTAACAGCAGGTGGCGGAACACCAGGATACACTTATAGCTGGTCACCATCCGGTGGAACCGGATCAATAGCCAGTGGGCTCGCGGCCGGTAGTTATACTGTAACTGTGAAGGATGTAAATAATTGTACAATTACTTCTGTTGCGGTAGTTAACCAACCGGTTGCAATGTCAACTACCGTTAATGTAAGCAATGTGAAATGTTTCGGTGGTGCTACCGGAGCGTCTACTATAAACGTAAGTGGAGGTTCGGCTCCCTATTCTTATACTTGGTCGCCTGCACCTGGTGCAGGTCAAGGAACATCTAACGTTTCAGGGCTTATAGCAGGAACTTATACGATAATCATTTCTGATGTTAACAGCTGTAGTATCTCGGCAACGGCTATTATTACCCAACCAAGTGCGCTAACAACAGCTATCACCTCAACCAATGTAGCTTGCAATGGAGCGACTAATGGTATTGCATCAGTAACAGTTGGTGGAGGAACTTCCGGTTATACTTATAACTGGACATCTTCAGGAGGAACAGCGGCAACTGCAGCAGGACTTACAGCAGGAAGTTATACAGTTACTGTAAAAGACGTCAATAATTGTACTATAACAGCTGTTGCGAACATAACACAACCGACCGCTTTAACTGCAATTACCACAACAACACTGGCAACTTGTGGATTATCTAACGGTTCAGCAGCGGTGACAGCGGGTGGTGGAACTCCAGGCTATACTTATAATTGGCTACCGACAGGTGGAACCGGGGCAACTGCAAACGGACTTGCAGCAGGAAGTTATACAGTTACTGTAAAAGACGTTAATAATTGTGCAGTAACTGCAGTTGCCATGGTTAACCAACCGATTGTTATTACAACCACCGTTAACATAAATAATGTGAAATGTTTCGGTGGTGCTACCGGAGCGTCTACTATAAATGTAAGTGGAGGTTCGGCTCCCTATTCTTATACTTGGTCGCCTGCACCTGGAGCAGGTCAAGGAACGTCTAACGTTTCTGGACTAACGGCAGGAACATATACAGTAATTGTTAAGGATGCTAATAATTGTGGTGTTTCGGCAACAGCTATTATTACACAACCCGGTGCAATTACAACCACTATCAACACAAATAATGTTACCTGCAATGGCGGTTCAAACGGAGTTATAAATTCGGTTACCGGAGGCGGGACACCGGGATATGCATATAGCTGGTCACCAACGGGCGGTTCAGCTGCAAGTGCAAATGGACTGATTGCGGGAAACTATACATTAACAATTACAGACGCCAACAATTGTACAACTTCTATAAATTCCATTATAACCGAACCTTCAGCTTTAACAATAGCAATAACTTCAACAAATGTAACTTGTAACGGAGCTGCTAATGGAGTTTCTTCTGTAACAGTTGGTGGCGGAACGGCGGGATATACTTATAGCTGGTCACCATCAGGAGGATCAGGAATAAGCGCAAGTGCGCTTGTAGCCGGAGGTTATACTCTAACTGTCAAAGATATCAACAACTGTATAATCAATGCATCGGTTACGATAACACAACCAAGTGCATTAAGTGCTGTTATTACATCAACCGATGCAACCTGCAATGGTGCGGCCAATGGGAGCGCCTCGGTAATTGCAGGCGGAGGGACGCCGGGTTATACATTCACCTGGGTTCCATCAGGCGGTAGTGCGGCATCTGCCGGTGGACTTAGCGCTGGCAGTTATTCTGTAACTGTTATGGATATAAATAATTGCAAAATTATAGCCGTAGGAATAATTACTCAGCCAAGTAAATTGGGAGCTTCAATTTTATCAACCAGTACAAGTTGCAATGCAGGAACAAATGGAAGCTCAACTGTAACTGCAACTGGTGGAACATCTCCTTATAGTTATAGCTGGAGTCCAACAGGCGGTATAGCTACAATCGCAGGTGGATTAAGCGCAGGAACCTATTCAACAACAATTACAGACGCGAATAATTGCAGCTATGTGATTTCAACAATAATTAATCAACCTCCACCAATTATTGCCAGTGCAAACGGAATTAAATTATGTTATGGTCAATCCGGGAATTTATTCGGTTTGGCAAGTGGAGGTAATTCACCCTATACATTTATCTGGAATGGAATAGCTGGACCAAGCCCAACTTCAGTTTCATCATCAGTAACCACGATTTATACACTAACAGTAATTGATGCAAATGGATGTTCTTCTTCAGCGGACACAGCTTTAATTAATGTGTCTCCTGCGCTGTCGGTATCGGTAAGCCCAAATTATACAATTTGTCCGGGGGTAAGCAAAGCGCTAACAGCAAACGCAAGCGGCGGAAATGGCAATTACAATTACTTGTGGTTACCGGGCAATTTAACAGGTCAGTCGATTACTGTTTCTCCATCAGCAAGTCAGAATTATACTGTAATAGTTTCTGATGGGTGCTCAGTACCCAATGCGCAGGCTAATACTGCCATTATCATTGCAGGTACACCTCCTTCCGTAATTTTAGCGAATGCTCCAAAAGGTTGCACACCTTTATGCGTTTCATTTACTTGTCAGACAACACCGGGTGCAACAGTAAACTGGATTATGGGAGATGGTTCCTATACCAATGGAAACATAAACTCTAATGCCTGTTATCAAAGTCCTGGAGTATATACTATCACCTCAACAGTTATTGATGCTAATGGCTGTCAAAATACCACAACTATTTATACAGTTCAGGTTTATCCTAAACCCACCGCAGATTTCAATTATAACCCTTATAAACCAATCGTAAACGAGGATGCCGACGTTCATTTTACTGATGCATCTTATGGAGCAAATATTACAAATTGGAATTGGTACTTTATGAATAATGCTTCTGCAACCTCCAATTTACAAAACCCGGTATATGTTTATAAGGATGCCGGTCAATTTGTAATTGCTCTAATAGTGAAAAGTGATTATGGTTGTGTTGACACAACTCTTAAATCAATACTTGTTGGTGAAGACTTTGGGATTTATGTTCCTAACGCCTTTACAGTTAATGGCGATGGTGTTAATGATCGGTTTTATGCTAAGGGTTATGGAATCACAAAATTTGAAATGAACATTTTTGATCGTTGGGGTGAAAAATTATTTACAAGCAATGATATACAGGATGCCTGGGATGGAACATATCAAAACAGAGGCAATAAAGAAGTTAAAGAAGACATATACACTTGGGTTATTAATGTTACCAATGTGTTTGGAAAGGCAAAAGAGTTTACCGGACATGTGACCCTTATAAAATAAAAAAATGAAACGATTACTATATATAACAGAAATTTTATTGCTAACGCTAAACAACTTCTCTCAGGTTTCCTTTAGCGGCTGTTACATTAGTGGTGCAATGACTGACCCCGGCTCAACAGCCGGATGCGGTAACGGTGTAAACTATTGCAATCTTGCATCTCTTTATGTGCCTGCATTCACGCCCGTTGCCTGTGGCACAGTTGCAACTTCCGGAGGAGTTGCGTACTCGAGATCAACTTCGTATTCCATTCCTGCGGGCTGTACTGCTACTGTAGTAGCTGAATATAAAAAAAGAAATTATTTTGGAGCACCTGTTAATCCATCAGGTGTAGGGTGCAGTAATTGTGGGATGGATGGTTCACCGGATGGTTTTCAGATCACTCAGGCTGGGGGGGTAGTTGCCTCGCAAAGTTCAACTATAGATGTAAACGTTGGTACTTGTGCGCTATATCCCACTCTGGGAGTTTATACAACTGCAGTGGCAAGTCTTTCTCCCGGATGCAACAATGCTGACGGGACACTCAAAATGATTGTTACCGGAGGCGTTGTTACTATTGGAGGAACATCAAATCGCGCCGACGAAATAATGACCTACACAATAAATCTGTCAGGAACCTGTGGTCCAAGTTGTGGTGGTGTATTGCCCATTGAATTAATACTATTTAAAGGGCAAATACTGAGTGACAAAGTTAACATCGAATGGTCCGTCGCTTCAGAAAAAAACGTTAACTACTATTTAATTGAAAAAAGTTATGATGGAATTGTTTGGGAAAAACTATCAGCAATTTATGCCAATAATACAGTTTATGGAACCAATCAAAGTTATCAAACAACCGATTACTATCCATCAAGAGGAACCAATTATTATAGGCTTAGCAGTTTTGATAATAATAGTTCGATTGGGGAAGGAAAAATAATTGTTGTAAATTTTGATGGGAATGCAAAAGCCACATGGGTAGATCAGAGCGAGAGCAACATTAACATCCATTTCAATTCACAATATATAAACGAAAGAGTTCGGTTGTTTGATGCGCAGGGAAACATGGTTAAAGAAGCGCTCTTAGACGATGTGGCAAATGTAACCACTATTTCTAAAGTTAACTTGCAAAAGGGGTTCTATTTCCTAAAAAGCTCAAATGGCTTAAAAGCTTTAAACCTTAAGCTCATTCTTAATTAATGCCAAGTTTATCCATCAAGAAATGGGTTCAAAAAAAATTCCAAGAGGTGGGCATTGTGTTCAAAAAAACAAGGCCTGAGAAGAAAATTTAATATTCTTGTAACGCAGTGGTTACTTTCCGTTTGTATGTTTAAATTTAAATATTTTCTATATGAAATCTAATATTTTATGGGTGGAGATTCCGGTTTCAAATTTCACCAGGGCTGTAACATTTTACGAAAAAGTTTTAGAAACGAAACTTGACGTTCGAACAGTTTTTGATAAACCTATGGCTTTTTTTAAAAAAGAAGACATAGGGATAAAGGGATCTCTGGTTGAAGTTGAGAACTATTCAGGAGGAAATGGAGTGAAATTAATTTTTCATGCCGATATTCTCCATTCAGCAGTTCAAAGAGTAAAAGATAATGGAGGGCAAGTTGTAAGTTTGCCCACGTTACTAAGACAAAAAAATAAAAATGGCGAAACAATTATTGGCACGAATCTAATAGATAATCAGGTGGGTTACTATACTGAGTTAAAAGACAGCGAGGGTAATAATTTCTATCTATATAGCCATAGTTAATTTTAATCCCAAGATCTTTACTTAGCATTCTCTTAAATTAAAGTTAACAAAATTATAACATTAAGTTTAAGGAATTAGAACGACATTTGTTCATCGTAGTTGGAGTGAAAATCCTACAGGTTTAAAAAAGAGCTCTTCTTTATATTCCAAAACCACTTCTATAAATAATTAATTCATTTTATTAATATGAAGCGCGCATTAAATATTCATCAAATTTTTTACCTAAGTGTATTTGGAATTATTTTCACTTGCTATACCAAAATCTTTTTGTAGGAAATAAATTTTTGTACTAAAGGCAGAACGGAATTTTTTTCTGGGAATTGATCATTGACATTGAAAGTTTTACTAACCTAAATACAAAATTCCATTTCAAAGGCTTAAAGAAATGAAAATTATGTTTAATGTTTTGTAAAAAAGGTTGTTAAAATTGATAATGCTTTATGGCGGTTAATGATAAGCAAAACATTTAATGATTCGAAGATAAAATTCAATTTAAAATAAATGCCAAATGGATTGTACTTTATAACTTTATAAGAGAATATGCATTTTAGTAAAGATTATTACAGAAGATTACCGTGAATTATTTTAAACAAGGTTTAACTTATCATAATAACTAATTAACAAAAACTTTATACATACAACTTAACTTTAACACTTTAAAACTGGAAACCATGATCAAAAAACTACTTTCTTTAATTGCTATTTTTGCAATAACTGAGACAACAAACGCTCAAGTATTTAATTTAACTTATGATTTTTCGGCCGTAGCCGGAACAGTGACGCCAATAACCACAGATCCGACAGCACCTCCCATTGCGACTGGAATTACTTCCGGATCTTTTATGGCAGTTGGTACCGGAACGGGCTCAAGCGGAGCCGGAAGATTTTCGTTTGCCGGGTGGCCAATTGGTGCTACCAATGCTAATGACTTGACTTTTACAGGAAGCATTAACACCGCCATTTATTATAACATTACATTAACTCCTCAAGCAGGGTACGGAATTACATACAATAAAATTAATTTTAATATACGTCGTTCGGGTACAGGTATAAGACATTACGCATTAAGAAGTAGTGTTAGTGGGTATGCAAGCAATTTAACAGCGACACTAACCGTCCCTACAAATACCGCTTTGGCGGTGCAAACCGGAAGCACTTTTTTTTGGACCGCGGATGCCACTTCTACTTCATTTGATCAACGCGGCAGTGGTATAATTTTAGGAGGAGTACCATACACAAATGTCTTGAGTCCAGTTTCTTTTCGCTTTTATGGTTGGGATGCTGAAGGAAGTAGCGGTACTTTTAGTATAGATTCTGTTGTAGTGAGCGGATCAGCATCACTCGGTGCCGGGGTCGCGGAAATATCACATGATATTAATGCTTCCTTCAAATTATATCCTAATCCTGTTGATGGAGATATTATTTATCTTGATCCTCAAAACATCAATTACTCAAAAATAGAGGTTATCAATATATTAGGTGTGACAATTATTTCCGAAAATAAAGAAAACTTACCAGATGGGAAAATCAAACTTAATATAAACACCTTGCCTGCTGGGATATATTTTGTTAGAGTTAGCGAAGACTCTAAAACATATACCGAACGTTTTTTAATTTCTAAATAAGAATTAGTTGTACATGCGGGAAGGAGAAGTCACATTTTTCAATTTAAAAAGCAGATTCGGTTTTATTAAAGAAAACAGTACCGGAACCGACTACTATTTTTACATAAAAAATCCCTCAGAAACAATTGTTAAAGGTGATAAGGTGACTTTTGAAATTAGACAAGCCAAAAAAGGAATGGAAGCCTATAGTGTGAAAATAATTGCAAAAAATTAATCGATATCCTTTAATCAGAAAGATAATTTCTGACATACTTGGCAACATGAAATGGCGAACTTTAACGGAATTGTATATTCGATAAGTAAAACAAACACAGAATTTTATAAAAGGTGTCTAAGAAAATTAGATTGCGATCTTATAACAACCTGTTCTTATCTGGATTTTGAAAAATGCATTGAGGATCACTTTTTTGATCTAATAATAATTGATTTAAACCTTGATGAAATTGATGGAATTTCTCTTGTGCAATACATTAGGAATAATAAAAGTAAGGAATCAATTATATTTATCTGTTCAAAGAAAGCAGATGATTTTATTATTATTAATTCTTTGGACTCAGGAGCAGATAATTTCATTTCTCTGCCAATTAATTCGAATATATTCAAATTGAAAATATTTGCTACTTTAAAAAGAATTGATAAAGCGAAAGTTAAATCGGCTGGGATATTTATTGATAAGGAAAAATTTAAGGTAACAATTCATAACAAAGATTATATTATTCAAAAAAGAGGGTTTCATATATTAACTCTTTTAAATTCGGTTCCTGGCAAATATTTTTCGAGAGAGGAAATAGCGTCTAAAATTTGGAACGATGAAAAAATTTTAAAAGGCCGCGTAATTGAAGTTCATATGAGTAAGATACGAAAGATCTTAGGTCATGATGTAATAATTACAAATCACCTTGTAGGCTATGCACTTAATTTAAAATAAAATTATGTCAGTAATGCACAGTTTTATTATATTCTAACGATATCTGGAATCAATAGACTTTCTTATCCGTTTGTATGTATTCTAATAATTTCTCTAACTCTTTGATCATAATTTGTAAAAAGCATAACCTCCAACTAAGGCTGCCATTGCACCAGTTGCAATCACAACCCCTCCCATATAGACATATTTAATTTGATCAGAATAGGTACTTATCTCTACTTCTAACCATCTAAATGATACATAAAATCAGATTTCATCCACCCTTCAAAAAATAAATAACTAAATAAACGAATAATTGAATAAAAAAGTGATCGATATATTAAGTAAAAGATGTGAATTGATATATGAATTTTGCTTTGAAGGAAGGTTTTTGACCTGTTCTATATATATTTATTATATACTAAAAAAGTATACAGAAAATGTATATCGAAATGGTATATCAAAAATGCATATCGGATCTGTGATTTCCTCTATAAATGGTCTTCCTGCTCCCTATTAAAGGATCAAAATATTTTACAGTGAATAATATTTTCTGAAACAGGAATATTTAATCGTATATTAGTATAACCATCAACAAAAATTTAAAATGAAAATCGATAAAAAACTAAGCCTATTTGATGTTATTATTATAGTAGCAGTTGTTGTAATTATTATAACTGTGCCTTCCTTGTTTAAGGACCTATTAAATAAAAGATCAGTTGAGCAAAAACAGGGCCTTAATTTATACCCTCGCAAACCAATTGATCAGTTTAGAACAACTGAATTAACTTTTGAAACGCTAAAGCAATATAAAGGTTTCGAAAACACAAGCGAAGCGGATGCAGCCAAACAAATTGATGTGATAAAGAGAATGGCCAAAATATTGCATCATTTATATTTGAACGAACAACACATTGAAAATAAGAAAAACTAAGTTTTATGAAAACAGATCTTGAGATTTTTAAACCCTTTGTTAAAAAGAATAAATTCGCCAGACGTATCGATGGTTTAAATAGTATAGTCTACACCCGTGTATCTTCAAAAGAACAAGCTAAAGGTTTTAGCCTGGAAACACAAAAGCGCGTAATTGAGGAGAATTGTGAAAAAATGAAATTAAACGTAGTTGCCTACTTCGGCGGTACTTATGAAAGTGCTGCAACCGATGAACGTAAAGAGTTTGATCGCATGCTAAAATTTGCTCAGCAAAGCAAAGTAAAAATATCTTGTATAGTGGTATATAGTCATGATCGCTTTTCGCGTTCCGGTGCCAATGCCATTTACATAGCGAGCGAATTAAGAAAACAAAACATTCGAATTATTGCGGTTACTCAACCTACCGATACGTCAACTTCAACGGGTATCATGCAGCAAAATTTGCAATTCATATTTTCTCAATATGATAACGACCTACGAAAAGAAAAATGTATGGCGGGCCTTAAAGAAATGCTGTTAAATGGTTATTGGCCTTTAAAAGCTCCTTTAGGTTATGACAAAATAACGCGGAAGAAGCGAGAAAATGTTGGCTTGGAAGAACGTCAAAAGATTACGGTTAACGAAACAGGGAAACTAATTCGTAAAGCATTTTATTGGAAAGCCGTTGATAAATTAACCAACGCAGAAATAATGTACCGTTTAAAAAATGCCGGTATAAATATGTACAAGCAAAAATTAACCAAGATCTTGAACAATCCATTTTATTGTGGGATTATAAGCCATAATCTTTTAAATGGTCAGTTAATAGAAGGCAAGCAAGAGAAATTGGTACCAATGGATATTTTCTTGTTGGCCAATAACGGAAAAGGAGCTAATGTTACCTGGAAGCTGGATAAAGATTTTTCGGAAGTACCCTTAAAGCATTTTTTAAAGTGTGGCGAATGTGGTAGTTCGTTTTGTGGTTACCAAGTAAAGAAAAAGGGCCTATGGTACTATAAGTGTAATAAAACCGGTTGCAAATGTAACCGGAGCGCTAAGACTTTAAATGAACTATTTGCGGAGAAACTGAACAGTTATACTTTAATGTCAAAATATATTGATCCGGTAAAAGAGGAATTTTTCAAATATTTTAATGAAAGTGAAAAGGAGAGTTTAAACCATTCCAGTATATTAAAAGGCCGTTTAACAGAGATCGCCGGAAAGATGGAAAAACTGGAGGAGCGGTTTGTGATCGGAGAAATTGATAATGAGTTGTATCAAAAATTCCTAAGTAAATACAGAAAAGAAAAATCAGAAATTGAACTGGAATTGGATGGCATGAGGTTCCGGAACTCGAACCTCGAAAATAGGCTTGAAAAGTACTGTCAGATCCTTTGCAACCTCAATGTTTTATGGACTTCCAACGGATACAAGGGTAAACTGGAATTGCAAGAATTAATGTTTCCGAATGGGATCTCGTATGATCGTGAAAAAAGTGATTTCCGAACCCCGGAAATTAATGAAGTGGCCTTTGTAATGTCAGATATAGCAAGGGATCTGGAGGAAAAAGAAAAAGGGACTTATGATTTTAATGATCAAAAGTCCCTTTTGGTACCCCCTTCCAGACCAAATATGAACGACATCCTTGAAGATACAAGGGATCTTGCTCGGATTTGGGACATGTATGGATATTTGGTAAAAGATCGTTTACAGGATATTAATCTCAAAAAATATGCTAACAGGCAAATAAACTAATCCGTTCAAAAAGGTTTAACAAAAACGCTCGTTGTCGCGCTTTATTGAATAGAACAAGTTTTCCCGTTATTTCCCGAACTACTCATTGCACTACACTGTGAGGTGGCGTTTGACTTAGTTGCATGAATCGTAGTTGTAGAAACAGTGGTGCCGCTCGATGTACAAACACAAGTATAATCCTTTTTACAAGAGCTCAGCGCAACTATGACCAGAACAGTAATTATTGAAAATGATTTTTTCATTGATGAATTATTAAAATGAGAAATAAAGGTACGAAAAGTAAATTAAACATAGTAGCTTTAAAGATTACCATAACATGGTTCGACAAAAAAGTTTACTATCGAAGGCTATTTCTTTTCGCTAAAAACTACCACGCCGGAAAAACATTATCCGCATTATCAAAACTTGCAGGCAGCAACTTTATTGAAGTTCCTCCACCTATTGGAACAATGTAAATATTTCCTTTAAATGTTGTAGGGTTAACTTGTATATAAGCCACCATTCCTCCATTAGGAATCCGTGTCGGATATCTAAAGTCTTGTGAACTACTTTTTGCCACATCAGATGTTCCTGCATTATTAGGATAAGAAGCATTTACAATTTTATAAAAACCGCCATTACCACTATTACTTTCGAATGTAATAGAACTACAATCCGGTGTCCATGCTGGATAACCCGAACTCCCCGGATTATTAAAAACTAAATTATTGGTAGGATTTAATGGGTCAATTATATAAATGTCATGGTCGCTGGAAGTCGAAGAGGAAGGTCGTTCATAAGCAACTCGGCCTACTGAAATTAATGGCGACCATTTTGGATTCCCTTCGTCAATACCGGAAGTATTTGTTACTTGAATAACAGTTCCATTTACAACAATAGATGAAGCGGCTAATGTTATGTTGACCATATAAAGATCCCGGGCGTCGGTACTATCAAGACCGTTAGCATTTTGATCAACCCTTCTTTCAAAAATAATATGGTTTCCATCAGAAGAAAAACCCGCGTTTTCATCCCAAGCTTGAGTTTGGGGAACAACTATTACTGGTGTTGGAGATACAAGAGTTCCGTTACCATTAAAAAAGAAAGCGTATATATTTTCCTCACCGCTTGGTCGTTTTGCGGAAAAAATAAGTGCATTTCCATCCGGTGACCAATTAGGAGCCCGGTCAGCCAAACTATTAAAAGAGTTAGTAATATTATAAGGGTTTGAACCAAGAATAAGATTGGAAGTTGCAAGATTCCCACCGGCATCCACCTGAGCAAGATAAATATCGTAATCACCATCTTGATTAGAAGTAAATGCAATGAATTTTCCTGCGCGGGTTAGATCAGAATATTTTACAACATTAATTACTTGGGTAACCGTTCCTTTTGCGTCATGGTCAGCATCATTACTTGTAAGAGTCACGTTATATTGCCCTGCGGAGTTGTATGTATGATCAACTGGTGTGCCACTTCCTGCCGTACCATCTCCGAAATCCCACTGTAAATCACTTATTGTATTGTGGTTTGAACATTTTGTGCATTTCGAGCAGGATGAAAAAGTTACAGATTGCCCAATATAAATTGTTGAAGAACTCATGGTAAAACAAGCAGTCGAAGGTTTTTTACAAGCCGCAAAAATTAAAACTGCCATTATGGGTAGCAAATACTTAATTTTTTTTATGGTCATTAGTGTTTTCATGTTAGATTGTTTTAAACTCTATTAAAAAAATAACAAATAACTTGATTTAAAGATCACAGTTATTCGAAACAAAAGTACCTTCTTATAACAGCCAACTATTACACAAATTAATTAAAGAATTACATAATTCACACTTTAAATTTAAATAGGCTGTAAGGATGAATATGTATGTTTTTTGTCAATTGGAATTTATATAATAAAACTTTAAAAAAAAACAGGCTACCAGTCTCGAACAAAATAACTGGTTGAAAATAAACTATTTTGTATTTCGAGGAAAAACCCCTGACAAATAAGACTTTATCAGGGGGTTTCCATCATCGTACCCCCTTCCAGACCAAATATAAACGAACTCCTTGAAGATACAAGGCTTCTTGCTCGGATTTGGGACTTGTATGGTTACCTTCTTAATGAAGCGTGATTCCCTTTTGCCTTAAATCATCAATCCTCTGTTAGCTGTTGCCATTTATTTCTTTCGTGTTATACCTTCACGCCCATAACGAGTATGTCGTCCACTTGCTCAACTTCTTTCCTGTAGCCAGTTATGAAATTGTCTAAGGCAATTCCTTGTTCCTGCAATGATTTGTTTTGAATTAATAATAATTGTTCTTTAAATCTTTTTCTTGTCAGTTTCTTTTCTCTCTTGTCGCCACCAAACTGGTCTGCGAAACCGTCTGTGAAAAGATAAATTGTATCTCCATTGTTGAGCGTGAATGTATGGTTTGTAAATGGCTTCTTGTCATCATTCATTCCGATGGGTTGCTTGTCTGCTTTGGTTTCTATGAGTTGTCCGTTTTGTAATAACCATAAAGCGTTGTTAGCTCCTGCCCATTGAATTATTTTTGTTTTAGAGTTGTAAGCACAAAGAGAAATATCCATTCCATCTTTTATTTTTTCTTCGCTTTTAGAAAAGTTTTCTATTACTATTTCTGCTGTCTTGTCAAGTATTGCGGCTGGTTGAGTTAAATCAAATTCTCTTACTGCTCTGTTAAGTGCATTATGACAAACTACTGAAACCATTGCCCCCGGCACTCCGTGCCCTGTGCAATCGCAAGCTGCAAATAAAACCAAATCATTAACGGCTTCTATCCAATAAAAATCTCCTGCTACGATGTCTTTTGGTTTATAAAGTATAAATGAATTTTCTAAATATTGTTTTACTATGCGCTGTGGCGGAAGTATTGCGGTTTGAATACGTAAAGCATATTCTATACTATTAAGTATTTCTTTTTGCTTGTTTTCTACAATGCTTTTCTGCTCTATAATAATTTTATTTTGCTTATTTCTTATACGAAGAGAACGAAATATAAAACCTGCGAAAACCAATACAAACAATAAACCCAAAGCAATAAAAAGAATTATAAGTTTTTGCTTTTTGCTTTCCGCTTTTGCCAAATCATCTTTTTTATTTTGCTCTGCTTTTTGTTTATCATATTCATTTTGATATTTTTCTTTTTCCGCAGCTTTGTGTATTTCATCCCCTTTTAATTTATTATTTAGTATAATAAACTGCTTGTAATGCTCAAAAGCACCGTTTCCGTTTCCATTGGCAGAATCAATTTGCGAAGCTAATAATTCGGACATGCTGTAATCTTTTATCTGGAATTGGGTTTTCAAAAAATTTAGCGCAAGGTCATTGTTCTCTTTTGCAGCCCTATAATTTTTCTGCATTTTGTAAGTAAGTGCCAGGCGATATTGGGTCAATGCTTTAGTATATATGGACTTTAGTTCGGCGGATATCTTTAAAGATCTATAATAATATTCAAGGGCTTCGGCATATCTGCCTTGTTTATAAAATAATGTGCCAATATCGTTCAGCACAACTAATACCCTCTCTAAATCATTTGCACTTTCCAACATTAACAAACTCTTTTCGTAATTTAATAAGGAATTTGCATAATCTTTATCATCCCTGTAAACCTGTCCAATCCATTTATATACTACACCTGCACTATATTTTAAGTCTTTATTAGCTGTACACAACAAAATTACTTTATGGTAATACTCGAGCGCCTTTTGTTTATTATTTATTTTGTAGTAAAATCCTCCTGTTGCAGCAAGCGCATTATACAAAGTGGCTGTGTCTTTTATTTCAGTAAGAAGAGATAGTGCGTTTTGATAGTTTTCCAATGCCTGTGTATTTTCACCCTTGTCTCTATATATATCAGCAAAGTATAACATACATTTTGCAATTCCTGATTTGTAATTCATTTTCCTTGAAATGGAAAGTGCTCTTTGAACAGATTCCAGGGCTTTTGGGAAATCACCAATAGATAAATAAAATTGTGCCAAGCCACCTATTTCAGGAACAAGATTCTTAATGTCATTTATATCCTCGTATATTTTTATGATCTTTTTGTTATACTCTAAAGCTTTATTCATATCAGCATCCTTGCCTTCTGTATAAAAGGCACTAATAAAATGATAAGCAATTGCTTTTTGTCCAAAAATTTTATTTTTTTCTTTATCATTAGAAATCTGCAAAATAAGTCTATCCGCCAGTTTTGCAGCCGGTTCAGCGTATAATAATATATCTTTTCTTTCGCAAGTAATTCCGAGGGCAAGATAAATTCTTAATCGGGTAGTATCCTGCGTTGCTTTTTGCAGTTCAACTTTCAGAGAATCTAGTTTCCTATTCTGAGAAAAAGATAGATGTTGAAATAAATACAAGATAACAAAGAGGAGGACTACTTTTTTCATTTGTTTTTTGCCAATTTCGTTTCGTTACAAAGTTGGTTCGGGTTTCGCAATGGTTGCAGCTAACACCAGCTCAATTTTGTACTTTCTTAACTATCTCGAAAATACAATTTTTAAATTTAACCTTGGAGAACTCGAACAAGTACTGCTTGAAAATAAAGGGTTTTGTGTTTTTAACGATACTTTATCGAACCAAAAACCCCTGATAAATAAGACTTTATCAGGGGTTTTCCTGTTAGTACGGATGAAGGGACTCGAACCCCCACGCCTTACGGCACCAGATCCTAAGTCTGGCGCGGCTACCAATTACGCCACATCCGCATTTTAAAAATTGGTGGACAAATCTACGAAATTTTTACTAAATCAAACGAATCTCTTTTTAATTCCTTATTTCACCAGTTTCATGGCCACATAGGGCTCCGGAACCCATAAACTGCCAATGCAATATTCCATTTTTTGCCCAATTACCATGGGATACGAGCCAACCGCCTCAAAACTGAACTTTTCAAAGAAATCGGGAATTACAGTCACCACAAATAAAGGCTTATCACTTTTTTGTATCAGTTCATGGGTCAAAAGCCTGCCAATTCCTTTCATCCTCTCCGGTTCAATTAGACCTAATGAGCAAAGTTCCTGGCAATCCTCATAAGTTCTTAGCCTTCCAAATCCAAAGATCTCCTGCTTATATTTAGCTACAACAAACTGTTCTTCGCTTAAAGAATTGTCATCCAAACAAAGTTTCGCAATGCAGTTCTTTACTGTAATAAGATCGTTGTGGTTGCAGGAAGAAAGTTCAACACCATATTTTATGGCTTGCATCATTTGGCAATGATTAATTTTTTTAAACTGCTCGAGTTCCCGTCTTCGAGTTTAATGTAATAAGTTCCGTTCGCCAAATGATTGAGGTTTAACTGGAGTAACCCAAAATTAAAATCGGTTTGCTGAACATAAACTTCTTTACCTAAAATATCTATTACCTTAATGATCGGAGCATTCTTAAAACTTTTTTCAGGGATTAAAATACTGATCGCTCCATAACTTGGATTAGGATATAACTGGAACAAATTATTTTCAACACTAAGTTCTTTAACTGTGATAAGTTCTGAATTCGAAGTTACTTTGTCCTGCGCGCAATTTAAAACAGTTCTATAAATTTTATTAATGCTGTATTCGGCCACATAACCAACTATATACATATTATCAGCATTGTATCTGAAGGTATCAGCCGATGAAACAGGAGCAGCAGGAACTGTGTAGGAGTATGATTTTGTATACGATTGTCCTTGTGTGCCGCCCGTTAGTGGTATCGGTCCGCCCGATAAACCAAAAGATCCATCTAAAGAAGCATCCAGCACCCACTGATGCTTGTAACGGAAAGCATCAATAACGTAGCCATTGGCAGGACCGTAAAAATTACCTTGCTGGAAATATTGCGACCAAGGAATGTTGTACATGAAACTTAATTGATTCCAACCGTTATAAGTTGCATCTCCCGAAGGACCGTAAACATTGTTCTCTGTTAAACAGGCATTGATGCGAAAGTCACCTTTCACTTCGCCAATAAAATCTGCTTTAACTGTAAAGGTCAGTACGCGTGTTGATGATGTATAAACTTTATTGATGATACTCACGCTTGCCGGCACGACTGCCGTTAAGCGCTGATTGATCTTAGAAGCATATGAAGATTTGTCAACAGGCACTGAACTGATGTCGTAAAAATAATTACGATCAACGCAGGCGGTTGTGGTAGTCTTGCGATAGGTTGAGATCAAACTCGAAACGGAAGAGATCTTTAATGAATCACCATCGTGAACATTTACAACAACTACCGATGGAGTGATGAGTGCATTTAATTTATCCTGCCCATCCGGACCATAACCATCAAACGCACTTGTGAATTGCTCAACCATTACTGTTTTAGGAGGCGCCGAACTCATTATGCTTACAAAACTACTCGTAGTATCGTTCAGATGATTTTGATCAACAAGGCCATTCACATAACTTACCCACATTTTTATTTTATAATAACCGGGTGTACTTATGCTGTATGGAACACTAAAAATAAAATCTTTAGAGCCATACATGCTGACCGGAACAGATGCGCTGAATGCTTCCAGCTGATTAGCGATGCCGCTGATCATGTAGTTCAAGGTAATGCTATTAATATTGTTATAACCTCTGTTGGTTATGTGACAGCTTACATTAGCCGGCGTATTAATTTTGTTGTATTTATTAATTGGAGGTTGTGTTAATGTGATCTCAGCATCTGTTGAGTTGACAACGTTTTCTAAAACTACATCATCTATCCAAAGCTGATACATGTTCTTGGATGTGTTTCTGAATGCAATGCGTAAATTTTGTCCGGCATACATGGCAAGCGAAATTCCGTGTTTGGTCCATGTGCTTTGTTCACCGCCACCTGCGGTATTCCCATCGCTAATTGAAAAAATACGATCGCTAATTGAAAAACTGGAAGGCGTTAAAGTTCCTGTATTGTTGGTAACATAAACCTCATAACCATCGCGGTAATTCGGGTCGGGCGACATCGCTTCCCACGACAAAACAGTACTAGCAGTAATGGTGCTGATCAACGGAGTAACTATCCAGCGATTAACAGCCGCCGAAGTATCGAGCCATGATGTGGAAACTAAAAATGTATCGTTCTCAATGGCGTTGTACGAAATTGCCCAGCCGGTAGTTTTTAAAGCGGGCACATTAAAAGGTTTGTTAGGGGCGTTGGTTGATCCAACATTATTTTTTAATCCGTCGTTAAGTATGGTATAGGATGCCGTATTAACTGTAGAATAAGTTGTTGTAGAAGTAGTGGTAGTATAATCCTGAAGAGTATACATGCCATAAGCATCGCTGAACAAAACCTGAGCTTTTATGGAGCCAAACAAAACAATTAAAAGTATGCTGAGAATTTTTTTCATAGATCTTATTGAATGAAGATGCGGTCTTTGCCGTCAAAATACGGTGCCTGTAGACTTAACACTTTCAACGGTTCTTTACTTATTGTTTTTACGGAGTGAATAGTGTTCTTTGGAATTAAGATCACATCTCCTTTTTTTATTTCAAATTGTTTATCGCCCAATTTCATTTCTCCTGTTCCTGCCAAAACCACAACGTGTTCGGTGTGGTTGACATGCCTGTGGGCTTTAACTTCTTTTTTTATTACAATTACAAAACTGCTTGCCAAACTATCGTTGAATAACGGTTTATTATAAACATTATCACTAATTGTTTTTAAACCTATGGTGTCGGCATTTATTGGGTTTTGCGCTTTGCCATTAAAAACAAAACACACAAAAAAACAAATTATGCCGGCAGCCTTATTCAAAAATTAATTCTTTTTGATCGGCGATGGTTTTACACTTCCCGGTGCAATTACAACGGTAGGTGGATTTTCTCCAAGCATTTGAGGTGTAATGTTTCTTATGCCCTGTAATGCCTGAGGGTGATTCGGATTAAGCTTCAATGCTTCTTTCCAGCAGAATTGTGCTTTTTTGAATTTACCCATGTTAAAATAAGAGCCACCTAAATTGTACCATCCTTCAGGATTGTAACGATCTAATATGATGCACTTATTTAATTCATAAGCGGCGCTATCCGGACGGCCACGTTGAGCTTTCTGATAACCGCGCTGCAATAGTGCGTTGTAGAATACAATGTAATAATTCTTTAAGTAAGGATTATTTGGATATAATTTTTCTGCATGCTTCCAATAATACAAGGATTCTCTGTCGCGATTCAATTTGTAATATGCCAATCCTAAATTCAGATAACCGTTCACGTAACGCGGGTGCAATGCAACGGCATGTTTCAGGTAGCCGATGCCTTTGTATAAACTTCTTTCGCGTGGTGTTAATTTTTGTGGATTGGTGAATTCGCCTTCGATAGGTTCTGTGATACTATCTTTGGTATGAATACCATCCTGCAACTCACGGTCAATAACTTTATACTCTAACATTTTATCTTCGTAAGTACTGAAAGGCAATAAAGCCTGTTCGCCGGGAAGTTTGTTAAAGAATTTAGTGTCGCAAAGATCGATCCAACGCGCACCTGCATTTCCTAATACAAGCACCGAGTTTGGCATAATGTTAACGTCTTTAATAAATAAAGTAATGTCATTTTTCCAATCCCAGTTTCTTTCCCAAGCTTTGCATCCATATAAAAAAACGACAACGCTCAGCATGCTGAATAATGCAATTTTACGAACATTGAAGCTGATACTGGTAAGCTTTTCAAACCCGTTCAATATTAACCAGGCCAGTGCAATGGCAAAACCAATGGTGGAGTGGAACAATAAACGTTCACCCATTGTAGCACCAATGTCCATTAACACGTTACCGATCATTAATAAGAAAGCAATGTAAGTAGCAATTGCAAAACCAAGCACGTGACGCTTCAAACAAAGTTTAAATCCTGCAATTACCAATGCAATGTGAAGCACTACAGAAAGAAGAAAATCCCAATCCGTAAAATGGCGGTATAAAATAGAACGGTAAGAATAATCAGATGATAATGGATGCGGCAACCAGCAAAGTTTTAGGTAATGCAATAACACATAACCTTTAGAACAAAAGCGTTCTTCGCCATTTGCTAATAAATAAGGGTTATTTAAGATCTCCGTATCCGGCACGCCCGGTTTCAGGATCACCGCATTTAAACGCATGCCAAGATAAAGCAAGAACGAACCGAATAACCAGATCATTAATGTATTCAGATCTTTTCGCTTCAAGGTTTTTCCCATAGCAAAGGCCGCAATACCCATGTATATGAATGGCATTATGCCATACGATATTTTTTTATACTTCAGTACCACCATCAAAACAGCAATGATCATGAAAGTAATGGTTGGAGGAGCAAGTGCCTTGAAATCGAAATCGATCTTGTTGAAAATGTAAAAGGCCAATGGAATTAATCCTAATAATACCAAGGCGTACTCTTTTGAAAGTAGCGCCAATAAGAACATAAACGCAGACCAGAATAAATGGCTGAATTTTTTGGATTGAATGTAGCGGAAACAATAGAGAAAGGTGAGTGAAATGAATATGAGTGAGAAGATCTCATCCCGGCTTTTTACGTTGGCAATGGCTTCTGTATGCAGTGGATGTGTTAGGAAGATCAGCGCCGATAAAAAAGCCATGTCCTGATTTTCCCTGAACATGTGATTTCTAAATACAAGGTATAAGAAGATACAACCCAATACGTAGGTCCACATATTGTTAAAGTGGCGTAAGAACGCTCCTTTTACCTGACAATCTACCTCGTTGAAAACACCGTCTTCGTTAAGATCTTCTTCAGGGTCGTTCTTATCGTTCTGATTCAGATCCCAGCAGTTAAAATTGCCGGGCCCCGTTTTAGCGGGATACAGACCATTGCTGGGGTAAGCACCAATGAACTCTTGCTCTATGGCAAAACTAACTACAGATAAAGGACGGTAACGACCACCGGCTAATTGGTCGGTAGCATTCATCCTTCTGTAAAAACTCTCGTAAGCATCTTTGGTCATAATGCCTTTAATACCGGCAATACCTTTAATTACGTGGTCATTTTGGTGAATAATGATCCCGTCATCGAGTGCATATTCGTTGTAAAGGGTGGTACAATAAAATATCAGGCCGATCATGGCTAAAACAATGATCGGTTGCCTTTGGTTTATGAATGGAAAATATTTGAATGTATTTTTTAACTCAAGGAGTTGCGGTTGTTTTGCAGTGCTTTTTGTTTGTTTGGCCATAATTGTTTTTTAATCGAGTTACAAATATAATTATTTCAAGAAAATTACCTAAATTGCTTTAGCATAAAAAGTTAAAAAAGCAGACGAATTAGCAGGTTTTATGCGGTTTTTGAGCAAAATTCACTTGTAAAACCATTCAAATACCAAAGCCGGCGCATTATTAAGCTTTTCTTACCAACGCATTTGTTACGGTGCCTGTTAGCTGATACACCTGTAGGCATTCAAGGTTCAATTTCGGTAAAGAAAGGGCCTTATTCAGAGAAAATTACCTAAATTGCTTTTGTATTTAATGTCGACTAAAATAAATAGTAAAGTAGGGTTTACGCTGGCTGTTATTGCTCTGGCATTGGCCTTCCTGCTGAATTACCTCAATAATTACTCTGCTTCTGAATTAAGCAAAAAAGCCACAAAAAGCCTCAGGTTAAAGGAAAACAAAGCCATTACGAAACTGACGGAGATGGGGCAGATGCTTCAGAAGACCGCTCCCAACAAGCTTTTCGATCTTTATGAAGGTCCAATTACAGAACTCTGTGATAAGGAAAACATTGCTTTATATGTTATTGAAGATGATACTTTGAAATTCTGGACCACCAATCGGATCCCGCTTGAAATAAAAGAGAAGCAGATAAATGATGAAAATGGAATCTTGCATTTGCGAAATGGCTGGTACGAATATTTTGCGAGCCGACAGAAAAAACTGAAAACCCTGGCGCTGATATTAATTAAACCTGAATTTGATGTTCAGAATAATTATTTGAATAATTCTTTTTCCGAATGGTTAAACTTACCTGCCTCAGCGAAATTAATTTATCCGATAAATAATAAAACGAATTCAGTTACTTCCATAAAAGATAAGGCGCTTTTTGAAATTGCCGAAAGTGATGAGTTGGGAGTAAAAAGCAGTTTACTCAGCATCTGGTCAACGGGTTTATTTTTTCTCTCACTTGTCATTGCCTTATTTTTTGGAGTTAAGCTCAGTTTGAGCAAAACCATTTCCTTACAGCGTTTTATTTTAGGGAGCGCAGTTTTATTTGCAATGCGCTGGCTGATGATCTGGTTTAAATTTCCGGATCTGCTATATCACACAGCGCTTTATGACGTAAGTACTTATGCCAACAGTCAATCGTTCTTTAATTATTTTTTAGGTGATATGATCTTAAATGTATTGCTGCTTTTTGTATGGGCATTTGTGTTTTATAAAAAAACAGAATTTCGTTTTTCAGGCACTACCACACAATTTCTTGGCCTTGGCGCTCTTGCCTTCACGCTCATTTTTCTGGCCTTCGAACTAAACGTGATCATAAAAAGTTTGATCGAAAATTCAACCATTTCCTTCGAGTTTTTGAATTTTTTTAATTTGAATGCCTTAAGTTTTTTGTGCTTAGGGCTTGTGTTTTTTTACGGATTCTCGATCGCCATTCTCATTGAAAAATGGCTGAACATTTATTTTGAAAACGAGAACAAGAACAAAAAAATCATTTTCCTGGCCTTTGCGATCATCTATGCATTAACTTATTTTATTTTCCTGAAACATCATTTTGCAAAAAAAGAAACGATCTGGTTCTCCGTGTTTTTCATTTTCTCCTATGCATTAAGATACTTTAAATTTAACAGGAGCATTGTTAGTATTGGTTTGCGGATCCTTTTGTTCTCCATAATCACTTCCTGGTTATTTACCAAATACAATTCGCTTAACGAAGATCAGAATCTAAGATCTCTATCCGATAAATTATCCGACCGAACTGATCCATTTTTAGAAAGTGAATTCGGAAAAATTGCAAAAAAAATAAGTTCGGATGAGGTGCTTCATGCCGCCGTAAAACAGCTGCCGGCGGGCAATGCCGAGTTGGAGCAAAAAATAAGGCAGCAGTATTTTAATGGTTATTTCGAGAAATACAATCTGCAGCTGGTGATTTTCGATTCCTTATGCATGCCCGATTTCAAAAATTCAAATCCGATCTTAAGCAATAGCGATTATTTTGAAGCGCTTATTAAAGATTCAACTACTATACCCAGTTTCAGCAGTAATGATCTTTTCTTTATTGAAGGCCATAAAAAGAACACTTTATATGTTGGCAAGATCAGTTTCAATAAAAAACCGGATGCAAAACCTTCTCATGTTCTTTATGCTTTATTGGAGCCCAAAACATCAGCAAGCGTTGGAAGTTTCCCTGAATTATTGTTGCCAAGCAATCAGCAAAAGCAGAATAAATATCCTTATGCAATTTATAAACAGAATAAATTGAATTCAAGTTTCGGCGATTTCGATTACCCTTTGAATTTTATTTCAAAGGAAAAACTGGGATCCATGAACCCGGAATACGATCATCATTTTTTTGAACAGGATGGCGCACTTATAGTATTAACAGGCAAAACAAAAGACCTCAACTATTTTTTCACCACAAATTCCTATTACTTTTTATTTTATTCTGTTCTGGGCTTGCTGTTGTTTTTTGGATTCTATCTCGTGTCTGATAAGGTGGTCTTGTTTTTCTCGCTCAATCGCCGCATTCAGTTCTTCATTGTTTCCATTTTATTCTTTGCCTTATCGGCCGTTGGAATTTTTTCGGTTCGTCTGGTGAGTAAAAAATTTGAAGAAGACCGCGTGAAACAGTTAACAGAAAGTGCCCAGCGCATAAACAATGAGCTTGGGCCTTTATTATTCAACACACAAAAATTAGAATCTAATAATAAGGTTTATGCCGAAGATGTTTTGAAAAAATACGCCGGCCTTTTTAATTCAGATATTTCTTTATATGATATTTCGGGAAATCTTTACGCAACATCACGCCAGCAATTATTTGATCTTGGATTAAGTTCTCAGTTCATGAATCCGCTGGCCATCGGTAATTTTAAAAGGAAACAGTCCTCTTATTTTAGCACTTATGATCATATTGGCTCACTGAATTATTTATCGCTTTATACCGTGGTTTATAATGCAGATGCAAAATTACTGGGCTATGTTAACCTCCCTTATTTTGCGCGGCAAAGCGGACTCGAAAAAGAGTTGTCGGATTATCTGACCACACTTTTAAATGTGTATGTAGTTCTGTTTCTTGTGAGTTTATTTACGGGTTTAATTGTAACCTCTTACATTACAAAACCACTCCGAATGGTGCAGCAGCAGCTCGCTAAAATTTCGTTCACAAAAAAGAACGAACCTATTTTGTGGCAAACCAATGACGAGATCGGACAATTGGTTGGTGAATACAATCACATGCTTTTAAAACTCGAAGAGAGTGCAGGTTTACTGGCAAGATCGGAACGTGAAAGTGCGTGGCGCGAAATGGCAAAACAGGTAGCGCACGAAATTAAAAATCCGTTGACGCCGATGAAACTGAACCTGCAGTATCTGCAAAGAATTGTTGGTGAGGATGGCGTTGATTTTAAAGAAAAATTCAAAGGCGTCTCCGCTTCTATCATTGAGCAAATTGATACTTTGGCGCACATTGCAGGGGAGTTCTCTAATTTCGCCCAAATGCCAAAGGTAGTTCTGCAATCGGTAAATCTTAATGAGGTTATTTTAACTTCTATTCAATTATTTAAGAACGAAGAGAGCATGCAGATCACCTTTACTTCTTCTTCAGATTCTTTTTTTGTCACCGCCGATAAAGAACAATGTTTAAGAGTGTTCAATAATCTTTTGAAGAATGCGGTTCAATCCATTCCTGAAACTAAGAAAGGACAAATTGACATCGTGATAGGTGATAGTTCCGGTTTTGTTCTTGTAACTATAAAAGATAACGGCTGCGGAATTGCGGATCATATGAAAGAACGAATATTCACTCCAAACTTCACAACTAAAAGTACAGGCACGGGATTAGGCCTGGCCATGGTTAAAAACATTGTGAATTCATTTAAGGGCGAGATATGGTTTGAAAGTTCTGAAAATGAGGGTACAACATTTTTCTTGAAATTCGAAAAGGCTTAAGAGCTGCAAATCAAATAAATTATTTTGTTAAAATTCCGGAAAAACTTATCATTTTCCTACGAATAAACCGTTAATAACTATTGACCAGTTTAAGCATATTCCTTTTATATTTGTTAAAACAATTCCGCTCATAATGGGTGGCTAAATTCTGAAAAAATGATTATGACCGCAGAAAGTATTTTAACTGAAATAAAAAATGGTGTTTTAGTTATTACAATTAATCGCCCTGATAAATTAAATGCTCTTAACAAACAAACCATCGAAGAGCTTCACGAAACTTTGGTGGATGCCGAAAATCAAAAAGCCATCCGCGCAATTATTTTAACAGGAGCAGGCACTAAATCATTTGTAGCAGGTGCCGATATTTTAGAATTCGCTAATTATTCAATTGCCGAAGGACGACAGTTAAGTTCAACAGGGCATTTCAAAATATTTAATTTCATTGAGAATTATTCAAAGCCTGTTATTGCAGCCGTTAACGGTTTTGCTTTAGGTGGCGGGTTGGAATTGGCAATGGCCTGTCATATGCGTGTTGCAAGCGATAATGCTAAAATGGGCTTGCCTGAAGTAAGTTTGGGAGTTATTCCGGGTTACGGCGGCACACAACGTTTAGCGCAGTTGGTTGGAAAAGGAAAAGCATTTGAAATGATCGTTACTGCCGACATGATCAACGCTCAGGATGCATACAAATGGGGATTGGTGAACTATGTTACCACTCAGGAAGAATTGTTGAACAAATGTTTCGAGATCACTTCTAAAATAGCTACCAAATCGCCAACCGCTGTTAGAACTGCCATTAAAGTAATTAATGCAGGTTACAACAGCACGCTTAACGGTTACGAAGTGGAGATCGAAGAGTTTGGCAAGAGTTTTGGCACTAACGACTTTAAAGAAGGCATTAACGCGTTCATCGAAAAACGCAAAGCCAACTTTCAGGGTCAGGGTAATTAATCTGTTATTTATCGGAGTTTGATTGGAGGTTTTTACTTCATATCACAACATTGTGTCGCCTTTGGGATTTACCTCAGAAGAGAATTATGATGCAGTTTTAAATAATAATTCAGGACTAAAAATACAAAGCTTCGGAAAGCTTAATGAATCTTTTTGTCTTGGATCTATTTCTGCAGAGAAGATAAATTCCTGGAAAAAAAATTATATTGGTTTTGAAAAACTTTCTAAACTCGAACTGCTGAGCATCATTTCTATTCAGGATGTTTTAAATAAGTCAAAAGTTTCCCTGAGTGATAAAAGAACGCTTTTAATTTATTCTACCACAAAAGGAAACATTGATGCGCTCGGTTCAAATGCCAATCCTGCCAAAGCCTATTTAAGTAACATGGCAAATACGGTGGGAGATTATTTTAACGCGGCTAACACACCCCTTGTGCTTTCAAACGCTTGCATTTCGGGCTTGCTGGCCATTATTATGGCAAAACGATCGATTGAATCGGGGCAATACGATACCATTGTGGTTTGCGGCGGAGATATCATTTCTGAATTTACGGTGAGTGGTTTCAAATCATTCAATGCTTTAAGTGCCGAACCTTGCAAACCATTTGACAAGAACAGGCTTGGAATTAATTTAGGTGAAGCTGTGGCAACTTTAATCGTAACAAATAATAAAAATCTGATCAATAAAGATTCGGCACAAATAATTTCGGGCGCCGGCGCAAACGATGCTAATCATATTTCAGGACCTTCACGAACTGGCGATGGATTATTTCACGCCATAAAAAAAACAATACAAAACCAAAATGAAGAAATTGGTTTTATAAATGCCCATGGTACAGCCACGCCTTTTAACGACGACATGGAATCGGTAGCCTTTGAGCGTTCGGGTTTTTCAAATGTGCCTGTAAATAGTTTAAAAGGGTACTACGGCCACACGCTTGGCGCGGCGGGTATTTTAGAGACCATCATAAGCGTAATGGCCTTAAATAGAGATCAATTAATTTACAGTGGTGGTTTTAAAGAAAAGGGTTTGGCCGGAAACATTACGGTCATTGAAAAAAACAAGAACAAAAAAATGAATGCGTTTTTAAAAACGGCTTCAGGTTTTGGAGGGTGCAATGCAGCAGCTTTATTTAAGAAATGTTAATGGAGTTTGTAATTACAACATATTGTAAAATAAAAAATAATGCCATTTGGTGTAATGGCCAAAAATTATTTTCAGTAAAAGAAATGCCGGCTTCCGATTTTTTGAAAGAGGCATATAAATTTTCTGAAATGAATTATCCTAAATTCCATAAAATGGATAATTTATCGAAGTTGGGACTAATAGCTGCAGAAATTTGTTTTAAGAACTCAGATCTTTTAAAAAATAATGATCCCGAAAATACAGCCATTATTTTATCCAATCATTCTTCGAGTTTAGACACCGACAGAATTCATCAGAACTCTATTGCCAATAAAGATCGGTATCTACCATCGCCGGCTATTTTTGTTTATACGCTTCCTAACATTGTGATCGGAGAAATTGCCATAAAGTATAAAATTACCGGTGAGAACGCCTTTTTAGTTAGCGATAAATTTGATGCCGAAACCCTGGTAAATTATACACAACAGCTTCTAAAAACCAATATGGCGGGCGCCGCGCTTTGTGGATGGATCAATTACGATGGCAGTGATTATGAGGCGTTTATATATTTAGTGGAAATACAAAAGGATTCAATTAAAAGTGTTAATTTTAAGGCTCTAAATCAAACAATTGTAAACCAATTATACCAAAATTAATTATGGATGCTTTAATAGAAAAGTTAAAAGTACAGATCATAGAACAATTAAATTTAGCTGAGGTTAAACCCGAAGATATTAAACCGGATGGTCCATTATTTGGCGATGGTTTAGGATTAGATTCTATTGATGCTCTTGAGTTAATTGTATTGTTGGAAAAACATTACGGCATTAAAATTCAAAACCCCGCCGACGGTAAAAAGATATTTGAATCTTTACGCACCATGGCAGAATTCATTAAATCACACGGTAAATCGTAATTGTCACAACCCATTTTTATAAGCGGACTTGGAATGATCTCGGCTATTGGAAACAATGTGCCCGAAGCGCTTTTTAGTTTATCGAATTCTAAAACCGGCATAGGTAAGGTCAATCATCTTACAACGCGTTACAAAGACGAATATCTTTTAGGCGAAGTAAAATTATCCAACAAAGAATTAATGGATGTTGTTGGTTCAACGGCTCCAGGCTTGAATCGCACTTCTTTATTAGGAATGATCGCTGCCAAAGAAGCATTGGTAAATTCAGGTATTGATCTTAAAGATGGTTTACGAACCGGATTGATCTCTTCAACAACTGTTGCAGGAATGTGTAATACAGAATTGTATTATCGTGATATGGTTGAGAAGCACGGGCACCTGGAAGTTCTCGATTTTCACGATTGCGGCGAAAGCACAGAACGCATTGCCGATCATTTAGGAATAAAAGATTTTGTTACTACCATTTCAACGGCCTGTTCATCGGCAGCAAATGCAGTAATGTTAGGTTGCAGAATGATAAAAAGCGGAATGCTCGATCGCGCTGTTGTAGGCGGAGTAGATTCTCTATCAAAATTCACTTTCAACGGATTCAATACCTTAATGATCTTAGATAAAGAATGGTGTAAACCGTTTGACGAAAATCGTAAAGGATTAAATTTAGGGGAAGCGGGCGCATTCATTATCATTGAAAGTGAAGCCTCTCTAAAAAAGCGAAACGGAAAAGCGCTTGCGCAGGTTGCAGGTTATGCAAACGCCAACGATGCGTATCATCAAACAGCTTCTTCGCCCGATGGATTGGGAGCTACAATGGCAATAGAACAAGCTTTGGCCATGAGTGGATTAAAACCTGCGGACATTGATTACATTAACATGCATGGTACAGGAACTCCCAACAACGATCAGTCGGAAAGTAAAGCAACCGTAAACATATTTGGAAGCAATGTTCCAAAATTCAGTTCAACAAAAGCATTTACCGGACATACATTAGCTGCTGCTGCAAGTGTAGAAGCTGTAATTTCAGTTCTGTCTATTTTAAATAATAAAATTTACCCGAACTTAAATTTCACAACGCCAATAAGTGAGTTTAATTTGAGTCCGGTTACAAAAGTTACCGACGCGCAAATTAAAAACGTATTATCAAACTCATTTGGTTTTGGCGGAAATTGTTCATCACTTATCATTTCAAAGAACTAAGTGGCAAAAAAAGCATACATAATCGGTTCAGGCTGTATATCACCGCAAAATACGGTAGATAACAATTGGTTCTTTGAATCGGTAGTATCTCATGAAAGTGATCATTTAAATGCAATTGAACCTTCTTATAAGGAATACATCAATCCCAATATGCTGCGCCGCATGGGCCGTGCCATTAAAATGGGAGTTACTGCGGCAAGTATTGCAACTACTGAAGCAAAGGTTGAAAATGTAGATGGCACCATGTCGGGGACCGGCTTGGGTTGCTTCGAAGACAGCGAACGTTTTTTATTGGCTTTGCTTCGTAACGAAGAGCAATTTTTAACACCAACATCTTTTATTCAGTCTACACACAACACCGTTGGTTCACAGATCGCTTTGATCATGAAGTGTCATAATTATAATCATACCTACGTGCACCGCGGATTTTCTTTTGAAAGCTGTATCATGGATGCCATGATGAGCTTTGATGAAGGAAAACATACCGCTTTGATCGGAGGTATTGAAGAGCACACGCCGATATATATAGACTTAAATCAACATGCACATAAATTGGATTCGCACATCGATCATAAATATTTTGAAGGAAAAGATCTTGGTATTCAAATGGGCGAAGGTGCTGCCTTTTTCGTTTTGTCGGATACAAATAAAAATGCAAGTTCATGCATCGATGGAATTTCAATGCTGTATAAACCTGAAGTTTCAAAAGAGATACTTTTAAAAGCAACTCAATTTTTGAAACAACATAATACTTCTTTAGAGAACATCGATCTTGTTCTATTTGGTTTATCGGGCGATAAAGATCTTGATAAACATTTACTCGATATCATTGCGGGCATTTCAAAAACTAACGCGGTAGGGCATTTTAAACATTTGTGCGGCGAATACCATACGGCCGGCGCTTTTGGAACATGGCTTGCCAATAAGATCATTCAAAAACAAAATATTCCTGATGCGGTTAAGATCAATCTAAGTAATAAAACCTCTGTGAATACCGTTCTCATCATAAATGGATACTTAAACATCAATTATTCATTTACGCTTTTATCAAAATGTTGAACCACCGTTTTACAACAGCACTTTTTGCGATCGGTGTAGGTGCGGTTTTTTTATGTTGTAAATTAGGAACTCCTTGTTTTAATGTATCTCTTGCGCTCATCGTTTTTCTATATCTTGAAATTGAATTTTTAGGCGCTTATTTCATTGGTTTGAATTTTCATTTACCTTCTCTCAATTATCTTGATAAAACAAAACCAAAGATAGCCTTAACTTTCGACGATGGTCCTTGTAACCCTCAAACCATAAAGGTTCTGGAGGTTTTGAAAAAGCATCAGGTTAAAGCTACTTTTTTTGTGATCGGCAAGAACATTGCGGGAAATGAAACCATTTTGAAACAGATGATCTCAGAAGGTCACGCGATTGGCTCGCATAGTTTTTCGCATGATTATTGGATAGATCTTTGGGGCAAGAAAAAATTGAAAGAAGATATTGTAAAGAGTTTAGATGCAATAAAGCAAGTAACAACAAAGGAAGTAAAACTATTCAGACCGCCTTACGGAGTAACCACTCCAAATTTTAAACTTGTGCTTCATGATCTTGATCTGAGGTCTATAGGCTGGAATGTGCGTTCTTACGACACAAGCAACAAGGATATTAACAAAGTTTTTGATAGGGTAATGTCTCAAACCAAGAACGGTTCTGTAATTTTGTTGCACGACAGGCTTGATCAAATGCCTGAGTTATTAGATAAGTTAATACCGGCTTTAAAAGAAAAGAAATTTGAATTTGTAACGATCGAGTAATGAAAAAAATTTTGTTTCTGATATGTTTGTCGCAGTTTGCCTTTGCTCAAACCTTTAAGCAAGTAAAAGATACTGCAGCTTTAAAACAGCGCATTGAACAAATGAGTAAAGCCACTAACGCCATTGAAAGTGATTTTACACAAGAAAAAAATCTTAGCGTACTTTCCGAAAAAGTAAATAGCAAAGGGCATTTCTGTTTTAAAAAAGAGAACATGCTGAGGTGGGAATATACCACGCCTTATAAATACCTGATCCTTATAAATAAAGATAAGATCTGGATAAAAGACGATAAAAAAACATCTAAATACGATCTTAATGCCAATAAGGTTTTTAAAGAGATAAACGACATCATGATCTCTTGCGTTCAGGGCACCATTTTTAAGTCGAATAAGTTCAGGATAAGTTATTTTGAGAACGACAAGTACTACAAGTTAGAACTGACGCCACTTGCAGCGGCCATGAAAGAAAGTCTGAAAAAAATAAACATGTATTTTGATAAAAACGTAACTTCGGTGTCTAAATTAGACATGATAGAACCTAACGACGATTACACGACCTTAGAGTTCATCAACAAAAAACTGAATGGCGCGTTGGCAGATAATATTTTTAGCATTAAGTAGTTTACTGCTTTCTTCCTGCGCTTATCATAAATTCGCTTCTTTACCACAAGCATCTGAACGAAGCATCACTTCCGATAATTTAAAAACGCTCGTTCCCATCGATGGCCGGTCTGTAAAATACAAAACAAGCATCGATATCTTAAAAAATCATCTTACCGGAATATTGGTCATCAAACAAACTGATACCGCAACAAAACATTTGGTTTTTGTTACTGAGTTAGGCATGCGCATGTTCGATTTTGAAATAAAAGGCGATAGCATTACACCTGTTTTTGTGTTCAAGGCCCTTAATAAACCCAAACTAATTGATGCTTTGTGTAGAAATTTCAGGTCTATTTTATTGCTGGAATGGTACGGGAATAAAGCGGCTGTAAGAACCAAAAACGCACAAGAAGGCCTGTATTTAAGGAGCGGCAAGCGTAATTTGTTTTTAGCTCTTAATGCTGATAAGCAGGCATCGCAATTAAATGTGTTCAATAAACGTAAAAAAGAGTCAAAAACAGTGTACACAAATGATTATTCCTCCGTACATTTGAAGCAGTACGGTTGGATCAAACTATACATTGAATTAGAGAAAGTAACAGAATGAACGCGTTAAAAAACGATTTTTATACAATTAAAGAAAGCTCTGTTATTGGTGCTAACCAAACGCTTACTGTTGTTCATCTTAATGTAGATCACGATATTTATAAAGGCCATTTTCCTGAAATGCCTGTAGTGCCGGGTGTTTGCCAGCTTCAAATGATCAAAGAATTACTGGAAGGGCATTTAGGTAAAAAATTATTAACGGTTACGGGCGATAACATTAAATTCACAGGAATGATCGTGCCGCCGCAAAATGCAATAATTAATATTGAAATGACGCACACTTTAAAAGACGCAGGCATAATCAGTGTTGATGCCCGTTTGTTTTTTGAAGGAACTACATTCACAAAATTCAAAGGAACATTCAAAGCTCAATAATGTCAGGAACAACAGCTTCAAGCCCGGTTAACGATAAAGCCATAAAGATCACAATTTGGATCACTTCAATAGTAATTTGTCTTGCTGTTTTTATTTTGAACCGCAAAGTATTACCGGAGCCAAGCAGCATCCCCTCCTTTATTTATAAATTGCCTTTGTTAAATGCCTACTTTAACGGAACCTGTAGTATTTTACTGATCTGCTCTTTACTGGCCATCAAAAAAGGAAACATTGAACTTCATAAAAAAATAAATCTTACGGCTTTTGTTATCAGTTCATTGTTTTTGGTTTCTTATGTAACGGCACATTATTTTATTCCTGATACAAAATATGGCGACTCCGATCATAATGGCATGCTGGATGCCGCTGAGCAGGCTTTGGTTTCGGGTATTAAACCGGTGTATCTTGTTATTTTGTTATCTCATATTCTTTTAGCCATTGTTGTTCTTCCAATGGTATTGTTATCGTTTTACTATGGTTTAACCGACCAGCGTTCTAAACATAAAAAACTAACCCGCTTCTCTTATCCCATCTGGTTGTATGTTACCATTACGGGCGTTGTGGTGTATATAATGATCTCTCCGTATTACAATTATTAATTTCTGTATCTTTAGTCATTGAATTGGTTAAAGGATCATCCCCGCTTTGCCATTTTCTTTTGCTTGATATTGTGCGCCTGTAATAATGCCACTAAGATCGACGAAGAAAATACTGTCCAAAATATAACTTGGAGCGAACACATTGCGCCAATTATTTATAAGAACTGCACGCCCTGTCACCGCCCCGGCGCAGCAGGCACTTTCGATCTACTCAATTATGATGATGCAGTGAGAACGGCCAACAAAATTAAATTTGCTACACAAACACGTTTCATGCCGCCATGGCCTGCTGATAATGGCTACAGTCATTTTGTGGATGAACGCACCTTGACTGAAAAAGAAATTGCGCAGATCAAAAGCTGGGCCGAAAATAAAATGCCCCGCGGAGATTCGGCAAAAGAAGTGCAAGCGCCTGTTTTTTACAAAGGTTCTTTTTTTGGAAAGCCTGACCTTGTAGTAAAAATGCAAAAGCCTGTTAAGATAAAAGGAAATGGCACCGATCTTTTTTTGATGATAAAATTACCTTATCAATTATTGGCCGATACATTTGTGAGTTATGTTGAATTTGTTCCGGGCCAAACTAAATTGGTGCATCACGTAAACGGCCATTTATTAAGTTACAATGCCGACAGAACGTTTAATTACATGAGCGGCGAAACTATTTTAGAAGATGCCCATGCCAATTTTAAGGAAGCCTACGAAAAAATGAACATTACCTATACCGATAAAAAAGAACCTGCATTGCCAACACTCATGCCAAATGTTGTGTATTATTTGCCGGGCTACACACCTCCGGTTTATAATGAGGATATTGGCGGTTTTAAAATTAAAAAAGATGGCGCTTTCTTTTTAAAGAACATTCATTACGGGCCAAGTAATGCCGATGTTGAAGACAGCAGTTACATTAATGTGTTTTTTAGAAAAACAAAACCAAAGCGCCCGGTATTTGAAACACAAATGGGTACTTTTGGCATTTCGGCAATAGAACCTAAATTAATTGTGCCGGCAAACGAAATAAAAACATTTCACACAAAAGTTACTTTGCAAAGCGAGATCTCCATTTTATCGGTTAATCCGCACATGCATTTATTGGGAAAAACATTTTGGGCTTTCGCATTGGGGCCGCAAAACGATACCATTCCTTTGATCAAAATAAATAAATGGGATTTCCGTTGGCAATATTATTATACGTATTTGCATCCTGTAAAAATTCCGAAGGGATCGACCATTCATGCTTACGGAACCTTTGACAATACCGACAAAAACCCTTTCAATCCTTTTCATCCGCCAAGGCAGATAGAGCAAGGTGAAGGAAATGAAAGCATGCAAACCACCGAAGAAATGTTTCAATTCATTTTTACCTACATGCCTTATAAAATTGGTGATGAAAATATTTCTTTGAAGAGGTAGGGTGAATTACTGAAGGGATAATTTGTTCGCACGATGTCTGTGTTAGGCGGCGTTGCGAACGTATTGCCTGATTGAATTGAGATCCTTTTGTTTATGCTTTTTTTGATCTTCAATATCAAAGTCGTCTTGAAGACCGAGCCAGAACTTTGCGGAATTACCAAAAAATTTGGAAAGCCGTAAGGCAGTGTCTGCAGTAATGCGTCTGTTGCCTTTGATAATTTCCGAAATGCGTGTTTGAGGAATGGAAATTTCTTTGGAAAGTCTGTAAGCACTAATGTCTAATGGAATTAAAAACTCTTCAGAAAGAATTTCACCGGGATGTATGTTTTTTAGTTTTTTACTCATAATATAATATTTAAATTTTTGTATTCGTGAATCTTCGATTTCATTTTATTAGTGATAATCTATTAATTCAACATTTTGTGCATTACCATTATCCCATTTAAAAATTATTCGCCATTGATCATTTACACGAATTGAGTAAAAGTCTTTGAGATTTCCCTTTAACTTCTCAAGTTTATTTGAGGGAGGGATCGTTAAGTCCTTTATGTCAACCGAGTTATTGAGCATTCTTAACTTCCTTCGAGTTGCTTCTTGTATTTCGGTTGCAATACCTTTTACGCGTTCACCGTCCCATATTTTTTTGGTCGTCTTGTCGCCGAAAGATAGAATCATAGTCTCGAGTTACGTTACTAACGTTAAAGGTAACCAATAAATTCGATGCATGCAAATTTAATTTTTGGTGCCGGAGAATTTCGCGATGCCTGCCTGAGCAATACCGCAAATTGTGCATAAACTATAACGGTTTGCGGCTAAATTTCAGTTTGGGTTTGAAACCGTTTTCTACCGAAAAGCTTACTAACAAAACTAAATGTTTAATAGACATTTGCAAAGCAAAAATGATTAATTGTCTACCGCTTTTGCAAATGCCGAAGCCGAATGCCCAAATTGAATTTAGGTGCGGTTAGGCGTAGTTATTTTTTTGATAATATTTTTTGGAGTTCCTCGTCTGCTGCAGGAGGATACAAACTGCTAGCTATATTGATTTTTAAGTCGCCGGCTAATTTTAACAACTCATGAGGGAAATAGTCAAATTGACAAGCTATGTTATTATAGCCAATTCTCAAGTCATGTCCAAAGTCCAACACAGAATAGGTTACAGTTTTGTCTAAGGTCAGTTTTCTTATTTGTGTCTTATGTTTTAACAGATACTTAATTGAGTCTTTGATTTGTTTATCAATTTTGTCAAAATTGTCATCGCTTACCAAAAATATAATTTCGTTTGTAGTGTGTAGCTTATAATTTGGTTTCGATTTAAATAAAGGTTGTCCTTTTATAAAAATGTCTGAGGGTTTTAATGTCATTTTTTTGGTAAGTTTCTCGATGTCCATTCTCTTACCAGATATTCTTAAATAGCAGCTCATGCTTCTGTGTGTCTTAATAATTACGCCTAACTAGCTTATAGGAGAGCTTTTTACACCCCAATCTCCCGTATTGTGTTCAACTGGGGAACTTTTGTGAACCTTATCGCTTTATTAAAATTAAGCATTTCCTACAAAGTTTCAAAGCCTGAAACTCACTTCAACAAATCAGGCCTTCTTTGCTTGGTTCTCTCCACGGCTCTTTCGTAACGCCATTTTTCAACGTTGGCAGTATGGCCGCTCATTAATATTTCAGGAACTTTCCAGCCATTATATTCTGCAGGCCTTGTATAAACCGGCGGGGCCAGTAAATTATCCTGAAACGAATCGGTAAGCGCCGAGGTCTCGTCATTTAAAACTCCGGGTATTAATCGTATCACTGCATCACTTAAAATGGCAGCAGGCAATTCACCTCCCGACAAAACATAATCTCCAACAGAAATTTCTCTTGTAATGAAATGTTCGCGAACGCGCTCATCAATTCCTTTGTAATGCCCGCACAAAATGATCAGGTTTCTCGTTAATGAAAGTTGATTGCAAATTTTTTGATTCAATAATTCTCCGTCGGGCGACATGTAAATTATTTCATCATAATTGCATTTGCTTTTCAAGTCGTTAATGCAATTGGCAATTGGTTCTATCATCATTACCATTCCTGCACCGCCGCCAAAAGCATAATCGTCAACCTGTTTTTGTTTGCTTGTAGAATAATCTCTGAGGTTAATTACATTTACTTCTGCCAGGCCTTTATCGCGCGCACGTTTTAAAATGGAATGATCGAAAGGACCATTCAAAAGATCGGGCACTACACTTATAATATCTATTCTCATAATTTCTTCGAGTTTTTCCTTTTGTTGAATCGCAACAATTAGAGTTAATTTAAATTCGGATCAAAACCAATTTCCGAAAATACTTTATACGATTCTTTCACTTTTTCAAGCTCCGAACCCCATAAGGTTTTTGGGTCGGAGGCAAGCACTTCCTTAGGCTCTGCTCTGTGGGCAAACCAGGCTTTTTGAATTAATTCTTCGTCAAGCTGATTAGGTGTCCAACCGGAATATCCTACAAAAAAACGAATGTCTTCATGCTTTACTTTTCCATGCTCGATCAAATGTGCAAGCTCAAAAAAATCGCCGCCCCAAAACAGATCGTTTCCAATGGAAATACTTTGTGAAAGATCGGGACCCAGTTTATGAATGTAATAAAGCTGATTTTTAGAAACCGGTCCGCCTTCAAATATCGGGTAATTTCCATTTTTAATATGCGGAAAAAGGTCGCGCAAAAAAAGATCGGTTTTAAAGTTAAGAACAAAACCAAGAGAACCCTCTTCATTATGTTCGGTAACATAAATGACCGCCCGTTTAAAGTATCCGTCGTTCAACATCGGATGCGCTATTAAAAACTGACCTTGCATAGAGTAAAATTAGTCAAAAAATAAAAAATTTACCTAATAAAAATCATCATTTTATTGTAACCTTTATCATATATTTGTTATTCAAATTATGCCACACAGAGAAGTAGTAAGAAAGTTGCGCGAAGATTTCATGAAGGGCACATTAAGCGAAAGCGATGTGAACAAAGATCCTGCTTTGCAGTTTGACAGCTGGATGAGCAACGCCATTGAATCAAAGATTCCGGAAGCCCAAGCCATGGTGCTTAGTACAGTTTCTGAAGATGGAAAACCAAGTTCCCGAATTGTTTATTTAAGAGAATTTGAGAACGGCAACTTTTGGTTCTATGGGCATTACCATTCTAAAAAAGCCATGCAAATGGATAAGAACAATAACATTTGTTTGAATTTTTTCTGGCCTGATCTTGAAAGACAAATTAGAATTGAAGGCACAGTTACAAAAGCTAATCCTTCAATGGCTGATGAATATTTCAGAAACCGCCCGTACGAATCTCAGATCGGTGCCTGGAGTTCATCTCAAAGTAATGTTTTAAGTTCACGCAAAGAATTGGAAGATAATGTTGAGGCCAACCGCAAAAAATTTGACGGTAAAGAAATTGCGCGTCCCGAATTTTGGGGAGGCTTTGTTTTAAAAGCAAACTACTACGAATTCTGGCAAGGCCGCAAGAACCGCCTGCACGACAGAATAGCATATACTTTAGAAAATAACATCTGGAAAATAAACCGCTTAGCACCTTAACTTTTTACTTCAACCACTCACCAACTTATACCTCACCAACTGAAAAATGAATAAAGAATTAGCAATACGGAATTTCGACCCTAACGGTGTTGGACAATTGAACGATGGCGTTTTTGGTTTACCATTTGAGATGCAGGATTGTGAAATTATTTTGATTCCAATTCCATGGGAAGTAACGGTAAGTTATAGCGGCGGAACGGCTGATGGTCCAAAAGCCATAGCAGATGCTTCTTATCAGGTAGATCTGTTCGATCCCATTGTTAAAGATGCCTGGAAAATGGGCATCTGGATGGTAGAAGAGAATCCTTTGATACGTGAGCGAAGTGATTTTTTAAGAGAGCGTGCAGAAATTTATATCAACGCTTTATCAAATGGCGAGACGGCTGAAACAAACAGAAATTTACAAACCATTGCCAAGCAGGTTCACGAAGGCTGTTTTTGGATGAACGTTGAAGTGAAACGACAAGTAGCTCATTTTTTGGAAATGAATAAAGTTGTTGGCTTGATCGGCGGCGATCATTCTACACCATTGGGAATGATGGAAGCTTTAGCAGATAAGTTTGGTGATTTTGCTATTTTGCAAATTGATGCGCATGCCGATCTTAGAAATGCTTTTGAAGGTTTTGAATTTTCGCACGCTTCCATAATGTATAATGCTTTAAAAATAAAGCAGGTTGAAAAATTGGTGCAGGTTGGCATTCGCGATTATTGCGAAGAAGAATTCGATCTTATCAAGAATTCAAACGGCAGAGTAAAAACTTTTTTTGACCGCGACATTAAACATGCCATTTATGGTGGTGAAACCTGGGCGCAGATCTGTGATAAGATCGTGAATGAATTGCCTCAAAAAATATATTTGAGTTTTGATATCGACGGATTGGACCCAAAATTATGTCCGCATACCGGAACCCCTGTAGCTGGTGGTTTTGAAGCCGAGCAGGTTTTATATTTAATTGAAAAGGTTGTAAAAAGCGGCAAGCAAATAATTGCTTTTGACATTAACGAAGTTACTCCTGGGCCCGAAGGAGATGAGTGGGATGCAAACGTTGCGGCTCGCTTGTTGTACCGTATTGCTAACATGGTAGCAATGAGTAATGGTAGGAAGGGGTAGTTCAAACTTTCAAACTTTGGAACAGTTTGTCTTTAGAGTGTTATATCACCTGAAAAATTAGTTTTAGAGTGAACGAATTGAAAGTTCTTTTCATCCCCAAACCATTCAATAGATTCTGGATCTAGAAATTCTGGCCTCTTGGTTGTAAGAATCTGAGAATAAGAGGAAAAATCCCATTCATGAGGCATATTGCAAAGACCTGATTCAACAGGATTGAAATGAATGTAGTGAACCAATTTCTGACGATAAATCTCATCATTTATTCTAATTCGTTTAAAATTCTTCATGAATAAACTGCCCATCCGATTCTGCTGTTTATTGAAAGCCTGGGTATACGAGCTAAATAGGTTGGAAAACCTCTTACTTACGAGTTTTTCGATTGAAATAACTTTTTTATTGTCTTTATTTAAACTCGCAAGAATCTCTTTCTCACTTTTGATCTGAATTAAAAAATGAAAATGATTAGGCATTAAGCAATATGAAAATGTTTGAGCAACAGGCATAATATGTTCCGAATATTTTCTTAGAAAGAATCTATAATTTTCGTCTGAAAGAAAGACCTTCTCATTCCCATTTGCTCTGTTATAAACATGGTAAAAGCACTCAGGTGATAACTCAGAATATTTGTCAATTCGTGAATTCATCTTATAAGAACTTTTCCAACAAAGTTTCAAACTTTGGAAAAGTTTGTTTAAAACCTATTTATTTAACAAGCCCTTAAAGGCCTGCAAGTACTTATCTTTATTGGCCTCCACCGAATAATTTTTAATTACCGTTTCTCTTCCGGCAGCACCCATTTTAGTTCTCAGTTCAGCAGATTCAATGAGCATCGATAAATAATTTATCCATTCTTCATCATTACTCGCTAAATATCCATTCTCGTTGTGAGAAATGATGTCTTTATTTACACCAACCGAACTCATTACTGTTGGTATGCCGCAAGCCATGTATGTAAGGCCTTTTAAGCCACACTTACCTTTTGTCCATTCGTTATCCGGTAAAGGCATAATGCCAATATCAAAACTATTCAGTTCATCTACTTCTGTTTTAGGATCCCATTTGGTTTCGATAATGTTAAGCGCTTCATTTTTGTAATCCGAATCTCCAATATATTTGAAAGCGATCTTTGTTCCGTATTTTTCCTTAAGCTTTTTTAAAACAGGAATTGCCATCTCAAAATGTTTCAAGGTGCTTAAACTCCCGCTCCAACCTATCGTTATAATTTCTTTATTTCTTAATTCCGGTTTCGGCTTGTACGTATCCGTATCTACCGTTGTTGGAATAATGATGGTGGTAGGATTGAACTGCTTTGCAAAGTTGGCTAAGTAATCATTACCGGCAATTACAAGGTGTGCGTGCTGCACATTCTCTTTTGTTTTATCCGGATTCTTCAACCATTCCCATTTTTTATTTCCCGGCGATGTATCCATTAACCAGATGCTGTCATCAAAATCAAAAACAACCTTTGCTTTACTTTTATAGGCTCTTTTTTCAAAAAAAATACTTCCAATAAATAGAGCTTCGCGCTGAATGAAAACAATGTCAAAATTATTGCAACGCATTCCGTCTTTTATTCTTTTGCATAAAGAATTAAAAACGATCGCAGCTTTTAAAATAAAATTCCCTTTTGAGTAAAAAATTTTGTCTGAACGCTCCGATAAAATGGGAGAAAAAGTAAATTCAAATCCATTCTGCTCTAAAAATGAAATATACTGCTCGTAGCGGTAACGCTGGCTGGGCGAGCGATTCAGGCGGTGAGCAGATATTACCAGTACTTTAGCCATTACTCTTCAACATCCAAATGAAAGCGGTGCAAGAACCTGTGAAGTATAGGTCCTGAAATTACGGCCAAACTACTTAAAAATGCTACGCCGCTATATAAAGCATACAGGGAAGCAAAAACTTTTGCTCCGTTAGTGTGAGCAATGTCAACAGGCCCCATGCCGCCTAAGATCATGCTGGCATTTAAAAGGCTGTCGTAAAATCCCAGATCAAAAAAATAGCAGTAGCCTGCAATGCCAATGGCTAATGAAAAAGTTAAGATCCCTCCGGCAATGATCACGCCTCTAAGAACTGCATTATAAAAATGAGTTCTGTGTGGAAGCTTTTTTATCTTGTTATGTAGAGTCATGCTAATTAATATTAAAGCTACAATATTTTATGTCTTCACCTCTGTCGGTGAACAATTTTTCATAATGGGTTTTAATTTCGATCAATTCTTCTCTTCCTTTGGGGCAATTCTTATAAAGATCGTTGGTGGCAAACAATAAAGGCAAATTATTTTCTTTGATCACTTCAAGCGTGTATTCGTAAAAACTGGTGCTATCGGTTTTTAAATGCACCAAACCTCCGGGTTTTAAAAAACTTCTGTAGCGATCAATGAACATCATGTTGGTTAAGCGCTTTCTGGTTCTTGTTTTTTGCGGTTGAGGATCGGGAAAAGTGATCCATATTTCGCTCACTTCATTGGCATCAAAACAATGGTCAATAAAGTCAATTCGGGTTCTTATAAAAGCTACATTGTTAAGCTTATTATCAATGACATCTTTAGCCCCGGTCCAGATCCGGTTCCCCTTTATATCTACCCCAATAAAATTTTTATCGGGGTTGTTCTTTGCCAGTCCAACCGTATATTCACCCTTGCCGCAGCCCAATTCAAGCACGATCGGGTTATTGTTTTTAAAGTATTCTTTATGCCATTTTCCCTTTAGCCCGAAGCCTTCGCCTATTTGTTCGAAATAAAGGGTAAAACAGTTTTTGAAGTCATTAAAGTCGGCAAATTTCTCTTGTTTACTGGGCATAAAAAATCATCAATTAATAATGCAAAGTTAAATTTTTGTTTCGATCTATTTAGTAATTTAGTGTGGTATTTTAGGGGGCCTTTTTAAAGAAGACTTTCCATATCACAAAAAAACGAACTCAATACATGAAAACATTTTTTAATAAAACCAAGATCGTAGCCACAATGGGCCCGGCTACAGCTGATATCAATGTACTTGAACAGATGTTCAACGAAGGCCTTGATATTTGCAGGATCAATTTTTCACACGGCGATTACGATGCTGTTAGGGATGTGGTAAATAACATCCGTTCATTGAATAAGAAACTAAAGCGTCACGTAGGTATTTTGGGTGACCTGCAAGGCCCTAAATTGCGAATTGGGGTCGTTAAAAATAATTCAGCAACATTGGTTCCTGATAAAGATATTATTATCACTACTAAAGAATGTGAAGGTGATGAGAACAAAGTTTATATTACCTATCCTCAGTTCCCTCAGGATGTAAAGGCCGGAGAATTGGTATTGATAGATGATGGGAAATTGCACTTGCGCGTTATTGACACGAACGGTAAAGATGAAGTGCGCTGCAAGATAATTGTTGGCGGAGTTCTGTCTTCCAAAAAAGGAGTTAATCTTCCCAACACAAAAATTTCATTACCATGTTTAACCATAAAGGATCTTCGTGATCTTGATGTTGCCCTTGAACTCGATTTTGATTGGATCGGTTTATCTTTTGTGCGTTCGGTAACCGACATTGTTGATCTGAAAGAGATCATCCGCCATAAAGGAAAAAGATCGAGAGTAATTGCGAAGATCGAAAAACCGGAAGCCATTCGCGAGATCGATCAGATCATTGATGTAACCGATGGATTAATGGTTGCGCGTGGGGATCTGGGAGTAGAGCTGCCAATGGAACAAGTTCCTCTTTTGCAAAAGATGATGGTGCAAAAATGTATTCAGGCTTCCAAGCCTGTTATCATTGCCACTCAAATGATGGAAAGTATGATCGTAAGCTATACGCCAACGCGTGCCGAAGTGAATGATGTGGCCAATGCCGTTATGGATGGTGCAGATGCTGTAATGCTAAGTGCAGAAACATCGGTTGGAAAATATCCTGTAAAAGTTATTGAAATGATGCGTCGCATTATTACTGAAGTGGAAGCTTTGGATTCCATTTACTATCGCGAGCACGCCCCCGAACTTAAAACAGTGACCTATATAACTGACAGCATTTGTTTTAATGCCTGCACACTGGCGCGCCATGCTAATGTAAAAGCAATCATCAGCATGACCAACAGCGGCTATACAGCTTTTAAACTGGCAAGCCATCGCCCGAAAGCAAATATTTTAATTTTCACCGATAATTTAAGTTTACTTACTTCTTTAAGTTTGGTGTGGGGTGTACGAGGATATGCTTACGATAAATATGAAAGCACCGATCAAACTATTTCTGACCTGAAAGATTTTATCAGAGACAGAGGATTGGTAAAAGTGGATGATCTGGTCATTAATATTGCCAGCATGCCAATGAAAGAAAAAGGACGGACAAATATGATGAAGCTTAGTTACATTAGTTAGTTATAACTTTTCTTTTGGCCTGAAGGCTTCTATCTTACCGCTCTTAATATAGTCGAGGCTTATGCTGATGGTATCTACATAACGCTTATTATTAAAATTCTGATGTATCAAGGTTACTTGTTTACCTTTTGCCTTGTAAACAATGGCTGTATGTTTCGGAAAACTCATGGCGCCATTTGGCATTTTCATTTTAATATTGCTGAATTGTAATATATCTGCAGTTTGTAATCCGTCTTTTTGATAATTCTGTTTGTCTCCGAATTTAAAAGGCGCTTCCCAATCGGCATTGGCATAGTTTAAAGCAGCATTGGCAAGATCCCAGCATTCACCTCTGTCAACTTTCTTGCCAAAATTTTTCATTGAAAATTCAATTATTTTTGTTGCCACCGGAGAAGTTTGCGAAATCAATTTAGTTCCGGCTACAATAAAAAACAATACAATGATTCGCGTTTTCATAATAATAAATGTAACAAAAAATACCCGAAAGAGTTCGCGGCGCATTTCAAATTAACAAAATTTGGAGTTTAATTTATAGATTATCAGCAATGATCTTACTGATCTCTTTGGCTTTGTAAACCACCATGGCATGCGTTCCACCTTCAATGATATGATCAGCTTTTACGAATTTATACTTTAAGAGTTTGTCGCCTGTGCCGTGAAGATGAATTATGTTCTTACCCGGACTTTCTTTTGCCCAGTTAATAATGTAACGAATGCAATGCTTATAATAATTATCAGGCATCGAATCCATCATGGCAATGAACTCCGGCAAAAAAGCTTTTTCAAAACCAATGATGCGGCGCGAATAACTGTTTATGAATCGAATTATTTTTTCGGACATTAATAAGTGCAATGGAAAGTGTTTAAAAAATCGCATGAGTCGAGGCAATTCCCTTCTGCACTTTGCACTTGAAATTAAAAACGTTTTTTCGGGTTTAATAATTTCACTTAGTTCAGAACAGATCATTCCTCCTAATGAAACACCCATTAAATAGAAGGGTTTTGTAATATCTATTTTTTCAGCAAAACGCGAGGCATAATCTTTCATTGAGTCGTTTCCGGCTGTTGTGACCCAATCTAAAACAACGATCTCTGCACCGTCAATATTAAGTTCACGAAATAATTCTTTTGTTGTACCAAGCCCCGGTATCGCGTAGATCTTTTTCACTTATAAATTATCAATAAAATAATTGCAAACTTTTTCCATTAAATGCGCGCGGTCTTTACCTAACACATTGTGCTGATGTCCGGGATAAACATAATAATCCAGTTGAATTCCTTTATCTACAGCTTTCTTCTGATACATAATGCTGTGCTGCCAAACTACCACATCATCCTGCGCGCCATGTATCATTAATAATTTGCCTTTTAATTTATCAACGTGATTCAATAAATTATTTTGATCATAACCTTCTTTATTTTCCTGAGGCATATCCATGTAACGTTCTCCGTACATGATCTCGTAATAGCTCCAGTCAATTACCGGTCCGCCGGCAACTGCAACTTTGTATGTTCCCGGATACCTTGTCATTAATGAAGTGGTCATGAAACCGCCGTAACTCCAGCCATGAACGCCAAGTCTGTTGGCATCTACATAAGGCAAGGATCTTAAATATTCAACACCTTTTAGTTGATCTTCCATTTCTTTAGTTCCTAATTGTCGGTGAATGATTTGTTCAAATGCTTTTCCGCGATTCGATGTGCCTCTTCCGTCTAATGTAAACACAATGAATCCTTTTTGTGCCATGTATTGATACCAAAGCTCTCCGCCGGCCAGCCAGGTGTTTGTTACCAGTTGCGAGTGCGGACCATTATACAAGTACACAAGCACAGGGTATTTTTTTGTAGAGTCAAAATCAACCGGCTTGAACATGCGGCAATAAAGATCTGTGCCTTCACTGTTTTTTATGCTGAATAAATTCCAGGTTCCTGTTTTGTAATCTTTGATCGGATTTTCGGCCTTAAATATGTTCACTGATTTTTTTGTAGCCGTGTTAATGAGGTTGTACTCTCTCGGAATGTGCGAGCTGCTGAAATTGTCCAGAACGTAATTTCCTTTTTCGCTTACAAAAACCGAGTGAAATCCATTGCCTTCAGTTAAGCGGGTCATTTGTCCCGACTTTAAATTTACGCTGTAAAAATCCTGGTTAACCGGACTTTGTTCATTGGCATGAAAGAATAAGTTTTCGCCTTTTTCGTCAAAACCATTTACTTCTTTCACTTCCCATTTACCTTTTGTTAATTGTTTGATAAGAGTTCCTTTAATGTCGTATAAATAGAAGTGGTTAAAACCATCGCGGCGGCTTTGCCAGATAAATTGTTTAGGATCGTTCTTTAAAAATATCATTTCGTGTAAAGGCTCTACATATTTTTCATCTTTCTCTTCAAATAAAGTGCGCACAAAATTTCCGCTGTTTGCATCATACTCATTTAATTTAAAATGATTTTGTTCGCGATTCAAAACGGCAATGTAAATGTATTTTTCATCCGGACTCCATGCAATATTAGTGAGATATTGATCTTTTGGACCTTCCGTTTTAACATACGTGGTTGTTCCGGCTTTCAAATTGTATATACCAAGAGTAACATAATGGCTTTTATTTCCGGCCATCGGGTATTTTACGTTTTTACTTTTAGCAGGATAAACGCTCCAATCAATAACAGGATAATCAAATACATCTGTTTGATCCATTCTGTAAAAAGCAAGCAAATTTCCATTAGGACTCCAGTAAGTTCCTTTGTGAATACCAAACTCATCGCGGTGAACACTTTTTCCATAAACAAGATCATACGAACCATCTTTTGTGATCTGAAGATGCGGTACGCTGTTGTTATTTACATAGAGGTTATTGTCTTTTGTGTAAGCAAACTTCTCACCTTTTTTAAATTCATCCAGGTTTTCGTAAGCAACATCGGTTTGTATTTTGTCGCTGGCCTCAATTATTTTTTTACTGATGGAATAAAGTAGCTCTCCTTTTTTGTTTGAGAAATAGAATTGATCGTCGTTTTTAAAACTGATGGAGCCAAACGCGGGTAGAGTATCTTTAGAGTTTGTTTTTAAAAGTGTATTCATCTCAGTAAGACTAACAACATCATTTGTTTTACCTGAAGAATTGTCTCCGGTTTTAATGATATTATTATCAACATAAAAAAATTTGTCGCTACCGCTGATAAATGACAAATTTTGCAAACGTTTTGGCGCTAGAGTAGTCCGGCCTTTTAAAACAGCTTCCTGAATGGTCAATAATTTGTTTTGAGATAAACAAACAAAGGTTAGAAGAATGAGGGCAAGGCTTAGATTATTTTTTTTCATGTGCATTAGGATTATTTATTAAGATTTTGGTAACGAGATCCATGAATTCAGAATGGGTGTCAATAAAAACATTGTGCGAAGCTCCTTTTATGAGATGGTAATGTGCAAAGCCAACTGCAACTTCTATAAGATCTAATTGCTGATCTTCAAATAAGCCATCATCATGTCCGTAAAGGCCGTATAATGGAATTGTTTTTTTTAATTCCATCCAGGTTTTAAAAAGATGTATGGTAGTGTATTTCTCGGCATCGTAAACACCCTGAACAGGTTCTCTTTCGATCTGACCAAATAACTTTTCGGCTTCAGTGCCTTCCATTTTTTCTTTGAAATCTTCAGCGAACTGACTTTTTAAAGATGGGTTGTAAAATCCGTTTGCAACCGCAAACATAAAGCAAGAGGCACTGTAGTTGATCGAACTGGTATCCATTTTCTCAACAAAGGCAATGCGTTTAAGGTTTATTGAATCATGTTTGAACGAGAACTTATCTTTGCAACGTTGAAGAATTCCTCTTAAAGTCATTTGATACGACATGGGCGCGCCAACAAAAATGATCTTCTGAACCATTTCAGGATGTTTCTCTGCAAATTTTGTAGCCAGTGTTCCGCCCCAACTGTGACCAATTAATGAAGCTTTTGTAAGATCATATTTTTTGTAAACACTTAGAACATCTTCAATTTGCGCTTCAAAAGTATAAGGTCCGTCGCTATGATAATTTTTAGATCTTCCGCATCCTCTTTGATCGAATACAACTACAAATAAACCTTTTTTAGAAAGTTCTTCTGCAGTTGAGAATTCAAAATTTGCCGAATTGTAGCCCGGTCCGCCATGAAAATAGATGACAGCCGGATCGGTTTTTTTGCCAAAGCCATTCGAATAAAGAGTTGCTTCTTGTGCAGAAATGCTGATGTTGATGATAAAAAAAGCAATGAAAAATATCTTTAGTCTGTACATCTTAAAATCCTTAAATTAGAGCATTAAATATAGGCATAAAATAATTATTTCTCTTGCTTTATTAAGCTATTTACTGTTCCATTTTTTGGCGGTAATGCTTTATACCTGGCCTGATAAAAACCCCGCCTCCAAAACTGCAATATACTCGTACGCTTACATTTACCCTCATTTTCACCAGAGTTGGAATTTATTTGTACCCACGCCAAAGCAAAATTTTTCGATATATGTAAAGTATAATGCCGGACAAAAAACGCAGGATTGGACGGATATTTTTTACGAGATAAACAGTAAGCATCAAAGCAATCGTTTTGCGGGGAACGAATCTGTTTTACTGGCGTTTTCAAATGCATTGCGTTATTTTTCTTCGTCGGTACCTGCGGTGAGTGAAAAAATGGAAGGTGAAAATACAAACATTAATTTTATTGTGCTTGAAAAAATAATTGAAAAATATTTGAATAACAAGGAGCAAGTGCAAGTAAAGGATCTGAAACTGATCATAAACATAAGATCCATTTCAGAACAAAAAGGGCATTCACACTTTTGGTCAAAGCAAAAAAATTGAAACTGATATTGAAATATTTATTTAGTGAATATGGTTTCCAAAAAGAAGCGACTCTTTTCAGGCGCTTACTATATGGTTTCATGATCGTAAAATGTTTTTACTGGCTTGCTGATTTTGATCTGTTGTTTGGTCCTGAAAGCATTGTACATAAGAATAGCATTCATTTATCGTTCATTAAGTCTACGGCCTTCTTATTATTTAATTCAGATTCGGCTTTTATGTCGTATGCGGCGTTGATCGGCGGCATCGTGCTTTCTTTATATGCCTTTTTCTTCAAGAGTTTTTCAAGGCTGGTTGCATTTACAGTTTGGTTCTTACTTGTGAACATCGATAATAAAATATATCCAACTTTAACGGGAGGCGATTTTTTGTTTCAGCAGCTTTTATTTTTCAATATTTTTTTATCCAATTTTTCATTGGGAAAAACAGAAATTGGCAATGAACTTGACAAAGCAATTCACAATACCGGAGTGGCCGCCATTAAAATTCAGATCTGCATTGTTTATTTTGTTGCAGGATTGGCAAAGCTTATGGATGCCGATTGGCAGAACGGCATGGCATTGATTCAAACCTTCATGATCAACGATTTTAGCCTGCCTTTTTATTATAATAATGTAGAAGGCAGTTCAGTTATTCTGAAAATGATGAATTACTTTATCATTGCTTATCAGGTCAGCTTTCCGATCTTAATATGGATCAAAAAAACAAAGAAACAGTTTTTGGCCTTTGGTGTTTTGCAACATTTGTTCATCGCGCTGGTCATGGGTTTGCCAAGTTTTGGCTTTATAATGATCATTGCTTACAGTATTTTTTATGCTCCGGCTTTTAAATTTAAAAATTCTTTATAGCTTTGTCTTATGTTTACAAACGACCAATTAAAAGACGTTAACGATCGCCATCTGGCTTTGAGGGGGTTTCTTTGACTACGATCGCAAGAAAAAAGAGTTAGAAGAACTCGACGAAAAAACACAAGATCCAAATTTCTGGAATGATTCAAAAAAGGCTGAACAGGTTTTAAAAGAAGTTAAACTTCGAAAGACCTGGACGACCGCTTATGATGATCTCACCCGTTCGGTTGAGGATCTGAATACGCTTTACGATTTTTTTAAATCAAGTGATGCCACCGAACAAGAAACCGTAGCCCAGTTCAATACAACATTTCATTTGCTGGAGAATATTGAATTCAAAAATATGCTCCGCAGCGAAGAAGATGCATTAAGTTGCGTGCTCCAGATCAATGCCGGTGCCGGTGGTACCGAAAGTTGCGACTGGGCAAGCATGTTGATGCGAATGTATGCAATGTGGGCCGATAAACAAGGATTTAAGACCACGGAGCTTGATCGTAATGATGGTGATGCGGCGGGTATAAAATCAGTTTCCATTCAGATCGATGGAGACTTTGCCTATGGTTATCTGAAAGGAGAGAATGGCGTTCACCGTTTGGTGAGGATAAGTCCCTTTGATTCCAACGCAAAACGTCACACTTCATTTGCTTCTGTATTTGTTTATCCGGTTGTTGATGATAGCATTGAAATCAACATTCACCCTAACGACATTGAAATGAGCACTTCGCGATCGGGTGGTGCGGGTGGACAGAACGTAAATAAAGTAGAATCAAAGGTTCAGTTATTGCATAAACCAACAGGAATCATTGTGGTTTGTCAGGTAGAACGTTCGCAATTAGGAAACCGTGAACGCGCCATGAAGATGCTCAAATCACAATTGTATGAGATCGAAATGCGTAAACGCAGCGATGCCAAACAAAGTGTGGAAGAAGGAAAAATGAAAATAGAGTGGGGCTCGCAAATTCGTAGTTACGTTTTGCATCCTTATAAAATGGTAAATGATAATCGTACGGAATTAAAGATTACTGACGCACAAGGCGTGCTTGATGGAAATTTGGATGAGCTGATCAAAGCCTATTTAATGCAGAATGGCAAGAAATAATTATATTTATTTTGGAAATAAAAAAGGCCTGTTATTAAACAGGCCTTTTTATTCATTTTTTTATTGCACCGGTGCGTTGGCAAAAAGTGCCGTACTTCCTAATGCAGTAAATATTGGTTTGTTATTTGTTAAGTCAGTATAACTTGATGCGTTAGTGTTTCCGCCAATTGTGTATGCTGCAAAGTAGGCAACATTGGTTGGTGCATAACCTAAATCATAAAGATCTGATGTTGGAATATCTTTTCTAAATGAAGTGACAGCATTTGTAGTTGGAGCAACGTTTATTACATATTGACTGCTCTCGTTTGATGTTCCTGAGTTAACAGTCGCATTACCCGGGATGCCCACAAAAAAGATTACGCTTTGTGTAATTGTTGTAGTTGGTATAGTGCCTCTTAGCCTTACATAATTAACACCTGCTACAACGGTATCAACGGAAGTAAAGGTAAGAACATTATTAGTTGGAATTTTAGAAAGGTTTGCATTGCGATACGTATCACCACCACCAGTAAATTGTACGTCTTGTAATTTCGTCCAACCATAGCCCGAACGCTTAATGGTTAAATTATAAACCCCCGTAGATAACCCTGAAAAACTATACATTCCAAGAGCATCAGTAACACTCATGTTGCCTGTCCCATCAATTGATACAGAATCACCCATTAAATTGGTTGTAATTTTTGAGCCGGATAAATCATAATGAGAAACAAATCCCTTTAAGTTACCGGTTAAGGCTGGCCCACTGGGCCCTTGTGGTCCTTGAGCTCCATCTGGACCTGCAGTTTTTTTACACGATGCTAAACCTACAGTTATAGCAATTGCACTGATAAGTAATAATTTTGCTTTCATATTTTATAATTTTAGTGTTAGACGTTTATTTTATGAATAAGTTTAATCTATATTTGGATTAATATTATAAATACTTGAAAACTAGATGAATAAAATCGTAATATATCACAACCCCCGCTGTTCAAAAAGCAGAGAGGCACTGGGTATTTTGGAAGAAAATAATTGCGAGATCGAAATTCGCGAATACCTTAAAAGATCGCCAACAAAAAAGGAGTTGAAAGAACTGCTTGCTAAATTGGGCTGTAAGGCTTTTGATATCGTGAGAAAGAAAGAACCTTTATTCATAAAGAATTTTTTGAATAAGAAATTCTCAGAACAAGAGTGGATCCAGATCTTATTTGAACATCCAATATTAATAGAGCGGCCAATAATTATTGATGGCTACAAGGCCGTGATCGGAAGACCTCCTGAACTCGTAATTGATCTACTGAAAAGAAAGAAGAAGTAGGTTATTTAATTCGCAATGCAGTGCCTTTTTTCACGCCCGCTTTTTTATCAATGCCATTAAAATCACGGATCGCATCTGCAGTTACGCCGTAACGCTTGGCAATACTGTAAAGTGTTTCGCCGGCTTTCACATGGTGCCACACTTCTTTCATGCCTGCCTCTGCCAGTTTTTTATCGAGTGCATTGGCCACGCTGTTATCTGCAAGCTTCTTCTCTTCGGCAGTAGTTGTAGAATTATTCGCTGCTAAATTTTGTCCGTCAGTTTTTGTGTCAACTTTAAGCGGAGCAGCATTCTCAACCGGTTTTTTAATGTAAACGGCTAAGCGCTTGCCTGGGCGAATCCCCTTTTTGCCTATATAGTTCCAGGTTTTAAGATCTGCAACAGTAACACCGTATTTACGGGCTATGGTGCTTAGTTTTTCTCCGCCTTTAACCGTGTGTGTTATCTGAACTTCCTTAACATTGTTATTGGCTAATCCCTGATTTTCCTGCGCCTGCGCTTTTATGGCCGCGTAAATGTCTAATTCATTATTAATGAATGCACCGATCTTAGCTTTTTGTAAGCACAAAGAATATCCACCGGGAGGAATTACATTTTTGCGATACTGAGGATTGAAATATTTTACTTCATCGAAAGGAACATCTAAAGCAGCACTGATCTGTTCAAAGGTCATTGGTTCTTTTACAATAACAGTATCTACCTCAAAATAGGTTTTGCGCGGAACCTCAGGATAAATATTATGTTCAAGATAATAGTTCATCACGTAATTGGCTGCAATGAATGCAGGAACATACCCTTGTGTTTCTTTTGGTAAGAAAGGACGGATCTCCCAATACGTTTTTTTACCACCGCTTCGGCGAATGGCTTTGCTGATAGTGCCCGGCCCTGCATTATAAGCAGCCAGTACCATTTGCCAGTCACCGAACATATCGTACAATGATTTCAAATATTCTGCTGCAGAAACAGTTGCTTTGTAAGGATCAGAACGCTCATCAATATAAGAGGTAACGTTTAAGCCATACATTTTACCGGTTGGATACATGAATTGCCACAAACCTTGTGCGCCGGCTCTTGAGCGTGCGTTAGGATTTAAGGCCGATTCAATTACAGCAAGATGTTTTAATTCTAAAGGAATATTATAACGGTCGAACACTTCCTCGAACATGGGGTAGTACAATTGAGCTAAGCCTAACATACGGCCAACAAGTACACGTTTGCGAAGGTAAAGGTTAATGAAACCTTTAACATGCGAATTGTAAGTAAGATCGAAAGGGGATAAGCCATCGAGTTTTGCTAAGCGGGCTTCAAAAGTAAAATCGTCGCATTCAGGAATGCTATCTTCGCTAAAATGGTATTTATTGTTTTTTGGAAAGGCAGGCTTGGAAAAAGCATAATCAAGTACCTTTTTGTTTGCCAAACTGTCGAGCATAACCGCAATAGGATCATCTGCTATAGTTTGTGCATTGGCCTGAAATAAAAACAGGCTTAGAAATGCCGGAACTAATATTTTTTTAAATGATGCCATTATAGCGGATTATAAGGGTATTGTTAATGATTAAACGATTTCAGGAACATTAAGTTACATAAATATCAATAAATTAGCGAAAAAGCAACACGCCCGTCTAATAATTGCAATATTAGCAGGATATTCGCTCTAACAAGGTTAAAAAAAGAAAAGCGAATTAAAATGTTAAAGAGTTTTAATTTTTAACTTAGCACTGTGAAAAAAGAAGAAGAAGAGAAGGCAATGGAGTATTTTGAGCGGGATTGGCTCATTTTAACACTTCATGTAATAGGAACTATCGTGCTTTGTTACCTCTGCTATCACTATATTATGGCGGTTAGTCCTTTGGGTTTTGTTATCGGAGTTCCGGCAGCCATCGTGTCTTTTCAAACCCTCTGGATATTGTTAAATCCGTATGCTTTGATATATGAAAATCGCATAGAAGTAAAAAAATCGATGTACAGAAGCAAGATCTGGTACCTTATTGACATCAAAAAAGTAGGGGAATTGAACAAAAAAAGTTTCCGTATCACCTACAATGATGACGATGAAGAAGTAATAAAAATAATGGGGATCCGTAATTCGCAATTACAAAAATTCAGAGATGCCTTCAATCATCATGTTTGTAAAAGTTTAGTGGAGCGCGACGACTAAATGAATTGAACGCGTTTTCCTGATCTTTTTGTTATCGTTCCGATCTTTGATGCTGAATGATTTTTCTGTTTCATCCAATTTTCAAAATTCACCTGTTCCTCTGCTTTTACCGTAAACAAAAGGCCTCCTGAGGTTTGAGGATCGCAGTATGTAATGAAATCAAGATCATTCATGCCGCCTATGTTTTCGTTATAAGCATTTAAATTGCGCGTGGTATTATCCGGAAAAATAAATTGAGAAGTGTAGTTCGATAAATTTTCAAAAACAGGAATGTTTTTCTTTTCAAGTTCTGCGCAAAAACCGGTATCACCTAACATTTCAAGTAAATGTCCGGCAAGTCCAAAGCCTGTAACATCAGTAATGGCAGTAACTGCAGGGTTTTTTCCAAGTTCGTAACCAAGGGAATTCAGTTCAGTGAGTGTATCCATGAGAATGGCATGATCGTTGTTTTGCAAAACACCGCGTTTTAATGCTGTACTGAAAACCCCCGTACCTAAAGGCTTGGTAAGGTATAACACATCATTTGCATGAATTGTATTATTTTGTTTGAGATATTTTTTCTCTACCATTCCGCTTACAGCCAAACCGAAAATGGGTTCCTGACTTTCAATGCTATGCCCTCCTGCTAAAGGAATTCCGGCTTTTTTGCATTGTTCCCGAGCGCCATCCAATACTTTTCTGGCAAGAGCAGTTCCTAATTTTTCGGTGGGCCATCCTAAAATAGCAACTGCCATTAATGGCTTTCCGCCCATGGCATAAACATCGCTGATGGCATTCGTGGCTGCTACTCTTCCAAAATCAAAAGCATCATCAACAATTGGCATGAAAAAATCGGTAGTACTTATCAGGCACTGACCATTTCCCAGATCGTAAACAGCAGCATCATCACTGTGATTGTATCCTACCAGTAATTCAGGACAATCGAATTTGTGATCTGTTTTTAAGATTTCCTGCAGGGCAGCGGGGGCAATTTTACAACCGCATCCTGAGGCCTTACTGAATTGTGTTAGTTTAACGGTTTCTATACTCATCAAATATCGTTTTTACTTTTGAAGCATTTATTTTAATATCATCTGTATCGGTTTCCACTTCGAAAATAGTTTTTTTCTCTCCTTTGGTATAATTAAAATTGTAAGCTTTGTCGTAATATTTTAAAGCAATTCGCATGAAATCCGCAAGGTTCCCATCTTCAAGATGCTTCATGGCCTCTGCAGTATAATTAGGCCCTAGCCGAGATGAAATGCTGATCAAACCCTTTTTTAATTTTTCTGCCGAGGTATTTCCATAATCTTTCACAAGCCGGTTCACGCGCAATTCAAAGGGAACATTTATTTTTATGATGGGAGATGATTTCATTTGTAACCAGAATGTGTACGGTATTTTATTGAATCCGATCGACATCGATTCATCTTCAAGTAAGATATACTTTTCAAAATTCTGTTTTATAAGTTCATCATAAAACGAATTTTCAAATAGCTGCTGTGTTAATTGCGGCGGTTGATTGATGCTTCCAAAAGCAGAACCTTTGTGATTGGCCAGTTTTTCGAGATCAATAAGTTGTATTTGTTTCTGTAACTCGTACAATATTTCTGTTTTGCCTGAACCCGTTGAACCGCCTAAGAGTATTAGTTTTTTTGGCGATTCGAATTCAGAAAGTAAATGATTGCGATAAGCTTTGTAACCGCCTTTCATTACTCTTGCATTTAATCCTGCTGTATTCAGTAACCAGCCAAAGGTATTGCTTCGCATGCCGCCCCTGAAACAATACACGAAGACATCATTTTTTTTGGTTGTGTTCTTAACCAGTTTAATGAATTCAATGAATTTGGGTGAAGCAATTTCAAAACCGCGCATCACCGCAGGATCTTTTCCTTTTTGTTTGTACAAGGTTCCTATTTCAGCACGTTCAATATCTTCAAATAATGGAATATTGATCGCTCCGGGTACATGTCCGTTATTGAATTCTATCGGTGCCCGCACATCGATCACAAGATGGTCCTGAGCAAGCTCTAAAAAATCTTTAACTATGATGTTCTCGATCAGCATAAATGGTTTGTAAAATTAACCACACAAATACAATTCCGGCTATAATTTGCGATTTTCTGCGATTTTCGAGCTTAAAATATGAAACTTGTTTTTTTATCGACCAATGTCAGTTTTGGCGTTTTTTTCTAAAATCTAAACGTTTATAAGTCTTTTCTTGTTAAAATCTTTACTGAAACTGGCCTAAAAATGAGTGAAATATGCAGAAATTGTTCTAAAATTTCATTAATATTGTAATTCAACAACCGTGAAAAGACTCATTTTCATACTCGCGGTGCTTTTTGCTTTTTGCATCAGCAACGATTTATCGGCTCAAGGGCGTAAGCGTGAGCATAGAAATCAGCGTAGTCGCGGAAACAGTAATGCCTTTGCTTATGGTTACAGCGGGGGTAAAAAAAGCCGTGGTACTAAAGTTACAGCCGGTGGTTGGGTTTACAAACCTACTCGTCCCGGAAAAAAACAAAATTTAGAACAACGTCATTTATTCACACGTTACCGTACCGCCGGCAAAAAACACAAATCCGGTTTGCAAGCTCGTCTTAACCGCGAGAGAGCAAAAAATCGCGTTCACGGAAACGTTTCGTTTGCTAAAAGAAGATATTAATCTTTCTTAAAGCTTAAACCATTTCTTATTTTTGCTTAAAATTTTTTCATGAATGTTTTAATATTAGGATCCGGTGGTCGCGAACATGCTTTTGCATGGAAGATCGCTCAAAGCAAACAATTAGAGAATCTATATATTGCTCCGGGTAATGCAGGCACTGCTCAGTGTGGAACTAACGTTAATATTTCTGCTACTGATTTTGACGCAATCAAAAATTTGGTATGGGAAAAAGGAATTGACATGGTTTTGGTAGGACCTGAAGATCCTTTGGTAAAAGGCATACACGATTATTTTCTGGACGATGAAGTGCTGAAAGACATTCCGGTAATTGGCCCTAAAAAAGATGGGGCGCAGTTAGAGGGCAGTAAAGATTTCAGTAAACAATTCATGATCAAACATGGTGTGCCAACAGCACGCTACCAAAGTTTTACCGGCAAAACTGTTAATGATGGTAAGAAATTTTTAGAGACATTACAGCCGCCATTTGTTTTAAAAGCAAGCGGTCTTGCTGCAGGAAAAGGTGTTTTGATAATTGATGATTTAAAAGAGGCGCAAACTGAATTAGAAAATATGTTATTGAATTCTAAATTCGGTGAAGCTTCAGAAACTGTTGTGATCGAAGAATTCTTAAAAGGCATTGAACTTTCTGTTTTTGTTTTAACGGATGGAAAATCTTACAAAATTTTACCTGCTGCAAAAGATTATAAACGCATTGGCGAAGGCGATACAGGCCTGAATACCGGTGGAATGGGAGCTGTGAGCCCTGTGCCATTTGCCGACGAAGCGTTCATTAAAAAAGTGGAAGAGAAAATCGTAAAGCCAACCATTGCAGGTTTACGAAAAGAGAACATTGATTACCGCGGATTTATTTTTATAGGTTTAATGAATGATAATGGTGAGCCATCGGTAATTGAATATAATTGCCGCATGGGTGATCCGGAAACAGAAGTGGTGATACCGAGAATAAGTTCTGATCTTTTAGATCTTTTACAAGGAGTGGCAACACAAACTTTAGATACAAAAAAATTCGAGGTCACTCCGGAAACCGCTACTACTGTGGTAATGGTGTCGGGTGGTTATCCCGAAGATTATGAAAAAGGAAAATTGGTTTCGGGTTTAGAAGATCATAACGGCTCTCATGTATTTCATTCGGGAACAAAATTTGATGGAGATAAAGTGCTGACCTCAGGCGGACGGGTTTTTGCAGTTACCTCTTTTGGAAATTCAATTTCGGAAGCAGTTGGCAAAAGTTTCAAGTGCGCAGAAAAAATTTCTTACGATAAAAAGTATTATCGAAAAGATATTGGCAAAGATCTTATTAACTGGAAAGGGTAAAGTTAGTTAGCATAATAATGTCACAAGGATGAAAAAAAGAATGAAAACATATTTGACCCTCGTGTTTTCGATTTTTATTTTAAACCCTTCGCTTATCGCGCAAAAAGATTCAACTTATAATAGCCAAAATGGACTTTGTGTTTTAGGTGGCGTTTGTGAGTCACTAAGATTGTATAACACAAGCAAAACTCCGTCTACAGATGTTACTTCACAGAATGTTACAGCGAACTATTTAAGTGCTTCTGTATCCCTTTATTATTTTAAAATAAAGGGGAAACATTATTTGTTTCAAACAGGACTTGAATACGCTCAAACAAAATATAGAATAGCGTGGATCAATAATTTTGATCCGCAAAAAGGAAATTTTCAGACGGAGTATGATTATTACGATGTTAAAATCAATATTAATGCAATAACCATTCCTGCATATTTCAACTTATTATTTCTTAAGCAAAAAATGTACATTGGAATCGGGCCAAATTTCGATATTTTACCATATTCCCCTGCCACTGGTTATAAGGGCGACTACTATATAGTGGATAGGGAACAATTTTCAAACAAAACAAATGTAATTCGGGTAATTGATTTTGGAACGGCAGCAAAACTCGGAGCCTGTTTAAGGTTAGGAAAAGGTAAAATAGCATTAGAGGCAAAAGTAAAAACTGGAATTATGCCTTTATTTCCAAAAAACTGGAATGAAAATTTTTTTAATCAATACTTTTGCTTACAAATTGGATATATGTTTTACAATTATCAGTAACGAATCTATTCCACAATAAATTTCTGACGATCTACTTTTCCGGAAGCAGAAGTTGCTTCAATAAAATAAATTCCGGCTTTCAGGTTCTGAGAATTTATTTCTACTTTATTTTCTGAAATAGAAACTGAAGCTTTTACAATTTGTCCTAACTCATTAAATAAATTTACTGAAGAAATCGTTTCATTGTATTCGGTGATGCATTTTTGAGAACAAGGATTTGGAAAAATAGTTTGAGTAATGGAGTTTTGTGAAACTTCTTTTATTCCAACCATTGGAGTACAATTATTGGAACAGGTGCAAAAGGTAGCGTTGGTTATGTTACCTGAATTCGCATCAAAGGAACTAGAGCTTGCATCACAAATATCGATCGGAGAACCACTTATGCCAACGGTACCTGTATTAGCGCTAAAGCCGGCAATGTTAAAACCCCCGCAACCACCCGTTGCCCCTTTTAAAATTGCAGAATTATAAAAATTCTGAACCACATCTACTTTGCAGTTTGTAGAAACCGTTCCACCGTTTGAATTATAAAAACTACCAAAGATTTTTAAATATTTAAAATTATTAAACACACCATTGTATGTGTTATAAAAATTGAAATTAATTTTTAGGTCTCCTGAATTATTTATATTACCAAGTGAGTCGCCTAAATAATCAGTAGTAAGATTCATATAGTTGTTAGCAACGGATCCCGTTATGCTTGAAAAACGCACATGAATAGACGTACCCCAGTTTGTATAATAGGAATTATTATCTTGAATTAGCAAACTATCAATATCTGCCAGATTAAAATTCGAAAATAATCCTCCGTTATAAACAAGCACTCTAGCATTATTTATTGTTCCCTGATTACAAAGTGTGCCTCCATTTACGGCTATCAGCCCGGTAACCGTGCCTGTTGAAGAGATGCATAATTTTACTCCTGCAGGAATCAGGTAATTGGAAGTTGAAAGTCCGGTAATATTTGTTGTGCAACCTGTACATTGTGCGTTGGCATTAAAGCCTGATCCAATAATCGCTAAAAGAAAAAGTGTGGTAGGTGTCAAGCCAACCGTG
>JANYIQ010000017.1 GCA_025362575.1 Bacteroidia bacterium | reverse complement strand
TGTATTTGCTACTGCATTAAAAACCCCAATGCCCAATTTACCTGCCGTTCGTCCCGATACCTTAGTTGCATTTAATAATTGAGTAGAAGCCGGATTTTTAACAATGTGTTCACCGTCGTGTAATTGAGAATTCACATTATTATATCCAATGGGAATACCGCCAACTCGGCGCGAATAGAACAAACCATTTTTATTAAAGAGTTCCGTTCCTTCAGTAAAAAACGGTCGACGTTCCTGAAACTGAACTTCAAAAGGAGAAAGATTTAAAACCTGATTATCCGATTGTACCTGACTGAAATCGGGCACTAAAGTCATGTCTAAAGTAAAAGCATCCGATAATCCATATTTAATATCCATGCCTCCGCTGAATGTATAATTTAAATCTTTAATGTTTGGATCGTGATAAGGAAAATGATTTAAAATTCCGGCAATGTAAGGCGACAAAGACAAACGCGTTGGTGGTTTCAAGTCTTTTAGTCCTGTTAAGTCACCAAATTGCCTCACTAAAGCATCAATTTTCGGATTGATAGGATTCCAAAAAGAATTTTCTCTCAACCGGCGAATTTTACGAATAATATTTAAACCCCAGGTTTGAATATCTTTTGCACTAAAACGAACAGCAGAATATGGAATTTTTAACTCAACAGCCCAACCCTTATCCGTTATTTTTACAGCACTCATCCATACTGAATTCCAGTTAAAATCCTGGCCATCGCTACTGTAACGTGCATCAATTTGTGTGCCGGCCGAAGTCACAAAAAAACCGTAAGCATTTATATCGTCGTTATACGGATCTAAAAAAATTCCGAATAATTCCGCATTGGCTTCGTTATCTCGGGTGCTGAGTTCTCGCAAAATACTATCCGGGGAACTGTCGTATAAATTAGCACTCACATATAAAGCCATATCATCATATAAAATTTTTACTTCAGTTTTTTGTTGAGTGGGAAGTCCGGGATGCAAATCGCGTTGAATAAAATCAACGGCTGTTTCAGCTTTTGCCCAAACGGTATCATCTAAAATGCCGTCAATTTTTGGTGGAACAACTGTACGAATAGCATTAACAGATTTGTTTTGCGAGAAAATTATCGCGAAACAAAACAGAAAAAATAATATGAGCGTTGATTTCTTCATATTCTCTGGCTAAATTAGAGAGAATAGGAGGAAAATTTATCACCCAAATGAGGGGAAATATTGTATTAATAAATGCAGAAGAGGAACCTCAAACCCCTTCTGCATGTTACCCTCCCGTCATTGCGAGCGGTAGCGAAGCAATCTGATCTTGTAAGAGATTGCTTCATCGTTCCGATTCGCAATGACGAGCGTCTTTATTCCGAATTTATTCTTTCTACTTCACCGCAACAGTTCCTGCATCTCTCACCACTTCTACCCAACGGCCCGGTACGCGGGCATTGATCATGTTATCATACATGGCTTCGCTGTAAACAGTTGGCAAATAAAATTTACCTAAATACGTTGCGTTCAATTGTATGCTAAATGTTTTACTTGTGTTTTCAGCAAGATCATAATATGAGTAAACTCTATCGTCTCTTATATCCTGGTACCGAGCAGCGTTTACCGAACCATTATCATCCATGCGGTTGTTATGAATTTCCCATCCGCTTGGAAAGATCTGATTCAAAGCCATCTCTTTTAAAAATCCTTTTGTTCCGGGATTCACAATAGTAACTTCAGCAACAAAATCTGTTCCCTGAATTAATTTATCGGGTTGTATTTCTTGTCCTTTTGTATTTTTATATTTCACTACCATTTTCAGATCTTTTGCAGCAGATGTTTTATCACCTACTAAGGGAACGCCTTCTACGATCACTTTCGCGAACAATGGGGTTTTACCTGTATTTTTAATACTGATCTTTCCTGTTTTTGAAATATCAGCATCGTTATATTTTACCTGGTATAGTGTTTTTTTACTCGTTTGCTCGGTTGATGATCCATTCAATCCATAAGCAAATGTCAGGTCACCGTTATTATCTTTCACTCCGGTAAATTCGCACATGGCCAATAAACTGTAAGCAGTTTCCTGTGTACTCATCCACATTTTGGAATCTAATGATTTAGCAACTTCTTTTGCTAATGGAGCCGCTTTTGTTTTCTCTTTCAATAAACTTAGGGTTTCTAAGATCATAGCCTCGTCTCTGGTATCTGAACCATAACTGTAAGATAATTCTTTATATGGTTTTACAGTTGTTGGTAAACCCTGAATTAAATTAAGAGCCACTTCATTTTGCCCTGCTAATTTATAGGCTGCAGCTAATCTCCATTTGGCAGTTGATGAAAGACCTTTTTCTTCTCGTAAGCGGTTCATGGCACCTAACTCTGCATTATTGCTTAATGCCAGTACAAATAAACGGTATGCCTGAATTACTTCATTTGTTTCTTCTCCATGCGGGTGAGTGTACATGCCATTGTTGCTCGACCAATTTCTGGCTTGTTGCTGCTGATATTTTATCCATTTATTTTTCATTTGTGTGGGAATACTGTAACCCTGTTTTTCGGCTTCGATCATAAAATGTCCTGCATAGTTTGTGCCCCACTCACTTTCGTATCCTTCACCGGGCCAGTATGAAAAACCACCATTCGAAGTTTGAAATAATTGCAAACGTTTTAAACCTGCTTTAATGTTCTGTGATACTTTTTGTTTTTGCGAATCTTTCATCTCCATTAAATTGATCACATACAATTGAGGGAAAACCGAAGAAGTTGTTTGCTCAATGCAGCCATGAGGATATTGGATCAAATAGTCCATTCGTTTCTCTAAACCTAAAGAGGGGATCGAAGAAAATTCGATCGTAGCCTTATTAGTTCCAACAATTCCTTTAAAGGTCACTTCTGTATCCCATGATTTACCGGGTTCCAGAGCCATTTCAAAACCGTCAACTACGTTGGGGTTCGGCGTACGAACATCCAGTTCAATTTCCTGAGTCGTTCTTTCTTTGCCGCATGTTGCGGTAATTTTTACTTTGGCAATTCCAATTTTTTCCGCAACATTTAATTTGAAGTTGATCACTTCATCACCAATTTTTGTAAAGTGCATGATCTGATCTTTGCTTCCTTCAATTGATAACATCTCATTAACTTCCACTTCAATTTTCACATCTTTAACATGAGCCTCCATCGCAAAAACGTCTACAGGTAATAAAACACTTTCTTGCGGACCAAGTACTCTTGGTAATGTGGCTAAGATCATTAATGGTTTACGAACTGCAACTGCTTTTTCAGCATTACCATAAGCACCTTCATTCTCTGCAACTACCATCACTCTTACCGAACCAACATAATTCGGAATTTCTATTTTGTGTGATGCTTCTTGTCCTGCAGCTAATTCAAACGGACCTGCAAATTTCACCATAGGTTTAAAACGATTGGCTTTAACTCCTTTACCCGCATTGGCATCGCCGTCGCCACCAACGCTTAAAAGTTTATCTAATTTTCCGGCATAGGCACCGATCACTGCATCATACATATCCCATGTTTTTACACCTAAAGCTTCGCGGGCATAAAATGTATTCCAGGGTTGAGGCGTTTTAAAACGGGTTAAGACTAATAAGCCTTCATCAACCATCGCTAAAGTATAGGTCATTTTTTTACCGTTCTTTTCTTTTACTTTAATGGTAGTAAACGATTCCGGTTTTAAAACTTCCGGCATAGTGATCTCAGGAATTAAATGTGTTGATGGTTCATCAACCATTACAGGAACTACTCCATACATGCGTATAGGAAGATCATTTTTTGTATTGGCGTGTGGTTGCAGAAGCGTAACGTGCACATAGGCGTTTGGCGACATATCGGCAGTTGCGGCAAATTCGTGAATGGTCTCTCCTTTTTTGGTAGCTATCCAGAATTTCTTCACCACTTTTGATCCGGTTTCAATACTCACCAAAGCCATACCGTCGGCAGGAGATGGAAATGATAATTTAATATTTTCACCTGTTGTATATTTTTCTTTATCACAGGCAAAGTTTAGCATGTTCGCATTTTCATTATTACTGCGGTTAGCTCTGCTCAAATAAGGCCAGTCGATATAAATTACTTTTCCGGTTTGATGTCCGCCATCAAGATCGGTAACTGTTACCAGGTATCTTCCGTATTCAGGGTAATTAACTTTAAAATTAAATAAGCCTCTTCCTACTGAGCCCGACGAAGTATTTGTAGAAATTAAAGTATCCTTTAAGATAATGGTTCCTGCACGAGAAATGTAACTCGAAAGATCTTCTTCATTCTTTTCATACCACCAACGCCATTGAATTTTATAGATTTTAACCTGTAATTTAGAAGCGTTAACCGCTTTCCCTTTTTCGTTTACTGTAGCTACATCAAAATTGTAATCTTTACCGGTTTCAAAAGTGTTATCGTAACTTTTAATATCGGGTGTATGTAAACCAACGTAAGTTTTGTAAGGCGAGTAGGGTACTGAATAACGGTCGATGCTGAAATCACCGCCTTCTTCAAATACTTTGGTAATGTAGGTGGCACGAAGCATGCCGGGAGCAGCATTCCCAACCTGTAAATGAGTATTGATGTTAGCTTCACCGTTCGCATTAAGGTTATCATCAAAAACAACTTCCGCATCAGAATAAAAGCTACGTATAGGCGAATCGAATTCATAATTTTTGAATTTTTCAAATTGAGTTTTGCCTTGGTTAACAGTTACATTAACCAAAGCGTGTAAATTTTTAGCAACCGCACCGTGCAACCATTTTGCCTGTAATTTAGCAGTACTGTCATTTACTCGTCCTGAGCCCGTCGAAGGATCAAAGTCAAAGTATATCTTTAAGCGATTTGGTTTTACAGTTTCAATTTTCAAATTCTCAGAAAAGATCCTATTCCCAATTTTAGCAATAGCTGTATAATTTCCGGTTAATGCTTCGGTACTTGTCGCAGTTCTGAAATTATACAAGCCATTAACGTTCTTTGATTTTGTTACTGTGTACACAATGGTTCCATTTGGATCTTGTAATTCAAATTTTACAGGATGATTTGCAGGCAAACGTTTTTCTTTGTCTTCGATCATGAAGTTCAGATATAAAGAATCGCCGGGACGCCATACACCGCGCTCGCCATATATATAACCTTTCACGCCTTTTTGTACAACCTGACCTTCCACATCAAATTTGCTTAATGAGTTAGTATAACCGTCAAGTAGTTTTAAATAACCACGCTGTTTACCAAATTTAGCAAGCATTAAGAATGGTTTTTGTTTTAACTGAACATCCAGCATGCCGTTTGCATCGCTAATACCCATTGCAATTAATTGTTTGGTATAATCGTAATATTCTATGGTTGCACCTGCAATTGGCTTTGCGCTGATCATGTTGCTGACAAAAGCATGAGACATCTTACCTGCCTCGCCGGCAGGCGGGCTATCATCCAATTTATATATCAAGCCAATATCGGAAGCCAAAATGTTTCTGCTCACTGATTTTCCATAATAATAATTGGCATCACAGGGTGAATAGTTCTCACCGTAATCGTACCAATGATCGTAGCCGCCATTAAAACTATAGCGATTCCAGCTGTTTTCGTTCCATTCATCTTTTTCTTCTTCATTCACTGTATTTACTGCTACTGCTTCACCTTCTTCATTTAATGTTTCAGTATTCTCATTTTCATCGGCAAAAGCAGCGCAATCGCAGATGGCATATTCTTTTTTGAATTTTATACTCACGCGATAAATTGCTCCCGGATCAGGTGTAATTAATTTTCCAAGATCAATAACATGTTTGTTCCATTGTTTCAAGTTCACGACTTTATCATAATTAAGATCGATTTTTTTTTCTGCAATTACCTTTCCTACTCTGGTCAAACCATCTTCACCATCTAGATTATTGGTTTGTAGAAATTGATGAACGTTATTCTCGAATATTTTGACGATGCGAACATCAACAGCCTTTAAGCTAATGGCCTCGAATGGGAAAATTAATCCATTGGAGTTTGGAAGGATAGAACCGCTGCCTTTTATGCGTACCAAAGGTTTCGGCGCTTCAAAGATCAAGCTTTGAGTGAAAGCAGAATTCATTTTGTATCCTTTAAAATTCTTGATACCTGTAGTCACGATAATTGTTCTCTCACCTTCAATACGATAGGGCAAAAACACTTTCACTAAATTACCTTCAATGGCATAAGTTAGATTATCGATGCCATTTATGTTTACAATTCCCTTTAGGTTCTGATTGTAATTGATAGGATCGCTAAAGTTCAATTCAACATATTGATCCTCGTTATCAATTATTTTAGCTTCACTTACCGAAAAATCTCCTAAGGCGGGAACAATAACTTCCTGTTTTCCATTTTGAATAGAGTGTATGGCTTCACCATTCCAGTTCACGATCACCAAACCCTGTTTTTCTTTGCGTTCAATACTATCTACATAATAATAAAATTCATTGTTCCTGTAACTATAACTCCAGTTCACACGCATATTTTTTCCGTTCTGTAAAACCGTAATTGTTTTTCTAATACTCGCAGTATCTTCATAATCAGAAGTAGTAATTTTCCCGGTGAGTTTTTGCCATTCAATGTTATAATCATCATAGCTGCGTAAACCATCTACAGTAACAAAAAGGTTCTGGGGATACGTTGAGAATTGAAAATGAAAAGTTTCAAACTCATTTTTTACTTTTAAGATATTATCCAGCTTAAACGAAACATTATAAAATTGATTCACCGGCAAAACCTGAGCAGGAATAAATTCGATCCCGCGGTCACTGATCCATATCGCTTTTCCTTTAATGGCAGGTTCAAATTGAAAGACATCTTCGAGCAAAGCCGAATCCGGTAATTGAACAACTGCATTAATTTTTTTAAGGGCTGTTGTAAAATCGGCATTGGTGGATGTTGAACTCGCTGTTAAACTTTGTTCGCTCATTCCTCTTGCCAATTCAATGCGAATTGTAGTTTTTCTCGAAACCATTCCCGATGTATAACCCGAAATGTATTGGCCGAATGCCGGATTAACTTCGTTGATCTTTGTTTTGAAATGGTAACAGGAACTAAGTATTAACACAAAAAGAGCGATACTTGTTAAGGCGATGATTGAGGTTTTGGATTTCATGAGGTTTGAATTTATACCTCAAAGGTGCTGCACTTTTAAAGCCTAAAAGGGCTTCTTTTATAGAGCGCGGCTTAAAATTTATTAAGTGTGGTGTTTTGGGTATTATTTGATTTTTAGACTTATCTTAGACGTATGAAAAGCTGGTTTGTAATAGCGCTTTTGATTCTGGTTTTGACTTCCGGAGCCCTTTGGGGACAAGCTATGCCGACTATTGCTTCATCTTTTAACCCGATCTTGCATAACAATATGTCAATTAAGGCCAAAAAGCCTGGTTTCATGATGGCATCAAAGCCCTCATCTTTAAATAATCCGCTTTTTATTAAGCATGAATTACCTCAGGGCGCTATTTTCTGCCGAATGGAAGAGCAATTGTGGCATAAGTTTAATGTTTGGATAAAGATCAGAGCGGGCAGCGATGAAATGTACAGAAAATTGATTGAAACCAGATGATCATTCTCCCCTTTCATTGTGTTTTAATGGTCTGCTTCTTTTTAGTATTTTTAATGATTGTTTTATGATGCGAATTACACTTATAGCACTTTTCGTTTTTACCTGCCTTTTCACAAGAGCGGGGAAAATTGATTCACTTTTGGTAAAGATCAGTGTTTCTAAAAATGACAGTAATAAAGTCATTTTATTTAACAAGGTGGCTCGCGAATATTTATACAAGAATCCTCAATTGGCTTTTGCATATGCGGATAGCGCCGAGCTGCTGTCTAATAAACTTAAGTATGATCGTGGATTAAGCAGAGCATATACCACAAAAGGAATTTACTACCGTAATGCAAGTGAGTTTGATAATTCTTTCAAATACCATATAGATGCCATAAAGATCTGCGAAAGAACAAATGATCAAAAATCACTGGCTTCCAACTATACAAATCTTGGCGTATTATTTAAAACCCAGGGAAATTTTGTGAAGTCTTTAGAGTATCACGAACAGTCAAAAAAATTGTTTGAAGAATTAAAAGATAAAGCAGGGATCGCAAATTGTTTCCAGAACATTTCAAATACACAAAGGCGATTAAAGAATTTAGATGAAGCTATAAAGAACGCTGAAGAAGCCTTGAAATTATTTGATGAATTGAAAGACGATGGTGGGCGGAGGTCAGCCTATAACGCCATTGCTAACGTTTACCTGGAGGACAAAAAGGATTTTAATAAAGCCTTGTCTTATTTGCTTAAGATGGAGGTTATTGTGAATAAAACAACGGATCTTATTGGTAAAAGCATTTGTTATTTAAATTTAGGAAGCTGTTACAATCATTTAAAAAAGTATAAGCTAGCCGAAGAATACACATTAAAGAGCCTGGCAATAAGTAAAGAACTAAATAACATTGAGAATACAGGTAGTTCTTATCAGAATTTGGCTTCAATATATGAAGATAAGGGCGATTATAAGAACGCTTTGAATTATCAAAAGGAGTTTTATCGCATTGCGGATACTCTTTTTGGTTTGAAAATGAAGGAATCCACCATCGAAATGGAAGAAAAATTTCATTCGGAGCAATCCAAAAAAGAAATTGAATTATTGTCGAGTGTAAATGAACTTAAAACCAAGGAAAATGAAATTCAAAAGGATCAATTAAAAAAAAATCAGATAGCCATCATTCTTTTTATTTTATTTGCAATTACGATAACTTCTCTTGCTGTTTTATTTTATAAGAATTATTTGAAAACAAAAAAATTAAATAACCTTTTATCTAATAAAAACGATCAGATAGAGTACCAGAAAAAAGAAATATTGGATAGTATCCTTTACGCGAGGCGGATTCAGGATTCCATACTTTCTTCAAACGAAGAGTTAATGAGCGCGCTCCCTAAACATTTTATAATTTACAAGCCGAGGGATATTGTTAGCGGAGATTTTTATTGGACCTATTCATTGAACTTGGAAGCGACCGGGCGTAATATTTCGGTTGTGGCACTTTGCGATTGCACAGGCCATGGTGTACCCGGCGCTTTTATGAGTTTGATCAGTTACACAATTTTAAATCAAACTGTAAAAGATGCAAGTGTAACCGGGCCGGATACTGTATTAAATTATTTAGCGAAAGAGTTGCCCGTGGCATTAAAGTCAAGTGGCCAATCAAAAGATCTGCGAGATGGTTTTGACATTGCTTTAGTTGGAATTGACTTTGAGAATCTGCTATTAGAGTGTTCCATGGCACACATTCCTGTTTATATTTGCAATGGAAAAGAGTTAAAGATCATTAAACCTGACAAACAATCGATAAGCGCGAATAATTATAATCCTGAATTTAAATTTACGCTTCAAAAAACAAAATTGAATAAAGGAGAGCGTATTTTCTTGTCAACCGACGGTTTTTCTGATCAATTTGGGGGTGAAAAAGGAAAAAAGCTAAAACATAAACAACTTGAAAAATTGCTTTTAGAATCTCATCATTTACCTTTAAATGATCAACAAAAAATGCTTGAAGACTTTTTTGAGCGATGGAAGGGTCAGTTAGAGCAAGTTGACGATGTAACGCTTATAGGCATCGAAATTTAGAGGCAAAAAAGGCCCATTTAAACGTAACTATTCTCTCAAAAGTAGGTATAACTGAAGGATGGTAATAAGCTACATTTACTCATTATGGCGCAAGGTAACTATTTCCGGTTTACGATACGGAGCGACACCGCATGACCGTAAGTGTATTTTGCTCATCAATAGAATGAGTATGCTGAACACGCTTTTGATGGTTCTTTTCTCGGTATTAGGGCCTGTTGTAAAAATGTATGAAGTGCTTTATTTTTCGATACCATTCGCATTTGCATTTGCTTTACCACCTTATTTGAATAGAATTAAGCAACTGGAGTTCAGCAGACTTTATTTTTCGTTGATGCCATTGATTTTTTTAATTGGTGTTTGTATTCATAATGGAGAAGAGCTTGGCGATAAGTATTTTATTTTAACTACTGCTACAATTCCCATTTTATTGTTTCGCGAAAAGTGGATCATTTATTTATTGTTCTTTATCAATGTAGTGATGTACTTTTTTATTGTTTGGTATCAATCGCATTTTCCACCGGCATCGTTAATTCCGGTGTTCATTCAGAAAGAATACTCTTCATTTTCGATCCTCTCTGTATTTGGTATCATATTTTTTGTCGTGCTTTATTTCAGAAGCGACTCCGAAGATTATGAGCAGGAACTGGAAGCTAAAAACTTTGTGATCAGTCAGAAGAATTCTGAGATCATTGACAGCATAACTTATGCCAAGCGTTTACAGGAGGCCATATTGCCACCATTGGAAGAGATCACTACTCATTTACCGGAGAGTTTTGTTTTGTACAAACCAAAAGACATAGTAGCCGGCGATTTTTATTTTGCGGAACATAAGGGCGATCATTTTTTTATTGCTGCTGCCGATTGCACGGGGCACGGTGTTCCGGGAGCCATGGTGAGCGTAGTTTGCAGCAATGCTTTGAACAGAGCTGTAATGGAATTTGATATTAGCGAGCCGGGAAAGATATTGGATAAAGTAACTGAATTGATATTAGAGACTTTTAAAAAAAGTCATAGTGATGTAAAGGATGGAATGGATATTTCGCTCTGTGTTTTTAATTTTAAAAAGAACGAGGTGAAATGGGCTGGAGCAAATAATCCTTTATGGTATGTTAAAAGCGGAGCGATGCAGGAAATTACTGCGACAAAGCAACCTGTTGGAAAAAGTGATTTTTATAAACCTTTTGTTACGCATACTTTAAATCTTAACAAAGGTGATGTGCTTTATTTGTTTACGGATGGTTATGCGGATCAGTTCGGCGGACCAAAAGGAAAGAAATTCAAATACAAACAACTGAACGATATTTTATTCGAAGCCAGCTCAAAACCACTTATCATTCAATACGAACTATTGAATAATGCTTTTGAGAACTGGAGAGGCATGCATGAACAACTGGATGATGTTTGTATCATTGGAATTAGATTGTAACGGGATAGGTAAGGAGCGGAGAGTAATAATAAAATTGCTATAATTCATAGCAAGGTTTTCGAATTTCTTAATTTAATTTTGTGTCTACCCGTCATGGTGAGCTTGCCGAACCATAAAGGGTAAGTATTAACACTGCCCCTGAGCTTGACGAAGGGGCTTGAACAAGAAAGGAAGAAGGGATGATGCATATTTATATTTTAAAATGTTCCGATTGCTCTTATTACACTGGTGTGACAAGCAATATCGATCAAAGAATGGAGCGACATAAAAACGGAGTTTTCAAAGAATGTTACACATTTAATAAACGTCCGGTTGAATTACTTTTTACACGTGAATTTGTTTCAAACAACGAAGCCATTGCTTTTGAAAAAGAGTGAAAGGTTGGTCTAGAGCGAAAAAGGAAGCCTTGATCAGTGGTGATATTGATAGACTAAAACAATTATCAAAAAGCAAGAAGAACGCTTCGTCATCCCGACAAGTCGGGACAGCGTCGGACATATAATAGATAGGATTTTGTGGTTCGGCAAGCTCACCATGACGTTTCCTATAAGCGAGCTATTCGTTCTTTAAGGGACTAACTATTTCAACTCTCTCAAATACATTTGTATTGTATTCTCCAAACCAAAATAAAGCGCATCGCTTACTAGTGCATGACCAATCGAAACTTCCAATAAATTTGGAACATGTTGTTTGAAGAACTTTAAATTTTCGCGGCTTAGATCATGACCGGCATTTACACCAATATTTAATTCTCCTGCCAGTTTTGCGGCAGCGGCAAAAGATTTTATGACCGTTTCTTTTTCCTTGAAATACAAACGCGCATATTCTTCGGTATATAATTCAATGCGATCGGTCCCGGTTTTTTTGGCGCCCTCGATCATTTTCAGGTCTGCATTCACAAAAATGGAAGTACGAATACCGGCAGTTTTAAATTCGGAAATTATTTTTTTGAGATAATCCTGTTTTGAAATGGTGTCCCAGCCATGGTCGGATGTAAGTTGAGAACCGGTATCCGGAACCAAAGTAACCTGGGTAGGTTTTACTTTTAAAACCAGATCTACAAATTTTTTCTCGAGTGGATTGCCTTCAATATTAAATTCAGTGCTTACAATTTCTTTCAATTCGTAAACATCTTTATAGCGTATGTGGCGCTCATCGGGGCGGGGGTGAACCGTAATTCCTTGTGCTCCAAAACGTTCTACATCCCTTGCTACCTGAAGTAAATCGGGCACATTACCACCACGCGAATTTCGCAAAGTGGCAATTTTATTTATGTTAACGCTAAGTTTAGTCACGGCACAATATTTGCTACAAAGCTAATTAAATTGTTACATTTGTTACAAGAAAAATGTTAGTTTCAGGACTTATAACAGACGAGGTTCCTCCTCTTAAAATTACCGATACCATTGAAATGGCCTTGGAGTGGATGGAACAATTTAAAGTGTCGCATTTAGCCATTGTGAAGAATCGCGAACTGATCGGTATTGTTTCTGAGAATGATCTTTTGGATTACAATAAACCTGCCGAGAGTTTCGAAACCGCTAAACTCCCGATCTTAAAACCGATCATTCACTACAATCAGCACTCTTACGAATTACTTAAAATAATGTCAGGATTGAATTTAACCCTGATACCGGTTTTAGATGATAATGAATTTTATAAAGGTTGTGTTACATTAAAAAGTATCATGCAAAATCTGGCGGGCATGACTGCAGTTCAGAACCCCGGAGGGTTGATCGTATTAGAATTAAATCAGAATGATTATTCGGTAACACAGATCGGGAATATTGTTGAAGGTAATGATGCAAAAATCTTGAGCCTGCAGGTCTCTTCTATACCTGAAAGCACAAAAATTGAGGTAACCATTAAAGTGAATAAAGAAGATCTGTCAAGAATACTGCAAACGTTTTATCGTTATAACTATACTGTAAAGGCTTCTTACAATCATGCTGACTACGAAAGCGATCTAAAGAATCGCTTAGATGAGTTCATGCACTTCCTCAATATTTAGTGCGCTTCTAGCCAGTTAACACCAACTCCCATTCCAACTTCCACAGGCACTTTTAAAGGTAATGCATTTACCATGTGTTTTTCAATTATCGGTTTCAGCATCTCCAATTCAGGTTTGTAAATATCGAACACCAATTCATCATGCACCTGTAAGATCATTTTCGACTTAATATCCATAGTTTTAAATTCATTATGGATGTTGATCATGGCTACTTTGATCATATCTGCTGCAGAGCCTTGTATTGGAGCATTAATCGCATTTCGTTCGGCATAATTACGCTCTGTTTGGTTGTTAGAAGTAATTTTGTCTAACCAGCGTTTACGACCGAGTAGGGTATGAACGTAACCGTTCTCGCGAGCGAAATTAACGGTATCGTCCATGTATTTTTTTATGAAGGAATACTCCTTGAAATAATTATCAATTAATTGTTTCGCCTCTGTTCTTGAAATGCCCAGATTCTCTGCTAATCCAAAGGCTCCTTGTCCGTATATGATCCCAAAGTTCACACTCTTTGCTTTGTAACGCATTTCTTTTGTCACTTCTGATTCTTCAATGCCGTAAACTTTTGCTGCTGTTGCAGTGTGAATGTCCTTACCTAAATTAAATGCTTCACACATATTAGGATCGCCACTTATGGAAGCAACAATGCGAAGCTCGATCTGAGAATAATCGGCGCTTAGCAACACATAATCATTATTTCTTGGAATGAATGCCTTGCGAATCTGTCTTCCGCGTTCAGTTCTGATCGGAATGTTCTGTAAATTGGGATTATCGCTACTCAAGCGACCTGTAACAGCAACTACCTGATTAAAGGAAGTGTGAATGCGATGGGTAACCGTACTCACCAGATCAGGAATAGCATCAACATAAGTGCTTTTTAATTTTACAAGTTCACGGTAATCTAATATTTTAGCAATTATAGGATGTTTGCCTTCCAGTTTTGCCAATACATCTTCGCTGGTAGCGTATTGTCCGGTCTTTGTTTTTTTAGCGTTATCTACGATCTTTAAATATTCAAATAAAACCTCGCCAACTTGTTTAGGAGATGAAATATTGAATTTGGTTCCGGCCAATGCCTGAATTTCAGCATCTACTTTTGCGATGTCATCTGCCAGCTGAGCCGAAAACTCTTTTAGTCCGGGTACGTCCAGATTAATGCCTTCGCGTTCCATGCAGGCTAAAACTTCTATCAAAGGAACTTCAACTTCAGTAAATAATTTTTCGGTTTCAGTTTCTTTTAGTTTGGGATCGAAAATATCTTTGAGTTGATAGGTAACATCGGCGTCTTCTGCGGCGTAATCTTTGATCGTCTCAATAGGCACTTCGCGCATGCTGATCTGATTCTTTCCTTTTTTTCCGATCAGGGTTTCAATACTTACCGGTGAATAATTCAAATAGGTTTCCGCCAGAACATTCATGTTGTGACGCATTTCGGGCTGAATTAAAAAGTGAGCCACCATGGTATCCCACATTTTATTTTTAATACTCAGCTTATAGTTCTGTAAAATATGATAGTCGTATTTTATGTTTTGTCCGATCAAAATTTTATCGGGGTTTTCAAAAACCGGACGTAACTTTTCGATGATGGTCTGTGCTTTTTGTTTGTCTTCAGGCATTACCACATAATATGCTTCATGGGCTTTAACCGAAAAGGACAAGCCAACTATTTCAGCTTCCAATGAATTCAGTCCCGTAGTTTCAGAATCGAAACAATATTCTTTGTGTGAATTAAGAACTGCGATCAGGGCATTCAGTTTAGCATCATCATCAACAAGAATGTAATTGTGTTCAACGGATTCAATGGTTTCAAAATTTGTGGCAAGCTCAAAAACGGCGCTTGAAGTGCTTCCGTTCTGTTCATGAAAAAATGTGGCGGTGCTGAACAGATCGGTTTGATTTGACGAAGAGGATTTGGCCTGAAACTCCTGTACGGGCTTAGTAGCAATGTTTTCTGTGCCTCCAATGTCTTCCCCAAGAATGTTTTGTGCAATTCTTCTGAACTCTAATTCTTTGAATACATCGCGAAGCGCATCTTTATTTATTTCTTTTAAACGTAGTTTTTCATCATCAAATTCAATGGGGCAATCTAAAATAATGGTGGCTAATCGTTTCGACTGGATCGCCATTTCTTTATTGTTTTCTACTTTCTCTTTCAGCTTACCTTTTAATTTGTCGGTATTCACTAATAGATTTTCGATGGTTCCGAATTCTTTAATTAGTTTGATGGCCGTGACTTCCCCAACGCCGGGGATTCCGGGAATGTTATCCACTTTATCGCCCATCAATCCTAAAATATCAATGAGTTCACCAACATTCCGAATATCCCATTTTTTACATACTTCTTCTTGTCCTAAAATTTCGGCGCCATTACCCAAACGCGCAGGCTTATAAATAAAAGTGTTTGAATCTACTAATTGTCCGTAATCTTTATCAGGCGTCATCATGTAGGTTGTAAAACCTAATTGTTCAGCTTTTTTGGCAAGTGTTCCGATGACATCATCTGCCTCAAAGCCGGGTAGGCCAATGGTTTCAATGTTAAAGCCTTTTATAAGATCAATGATCAGCGGAATACTTTTTCTTAGATCATCAGGCATTTCTTCGCGATTGGCTTTATAAGCTTCAAACTCTGTATGACGAACTGTTGGTTCATCGGTATCAAATACAACTGCAATGTGCGTTGGTTTTTCTTTATTTAAGATCTCGAGCAATGTATTGGTAAAACCAAAAACAGCCGAAGTATTAAAGCCTTTTGAGTTAATGCGGGGATTATTGCTGAACGCGAAATAAGCACGGTATATAAGTGCAAAGGCATCGAGTAAAAATAATTTTTTGTCAGTTTGTTTTGTGATCATCTTAAATGGTATTGTGAATATTCTTACGCTTAAATGTAAACGCAAACATTGGTATGGATGCAGGATCTGGGTTTATATTATTTTTTCGATCTTTCCCATTCGTCGTACTGCCTCACCTTCTTGCTAAGAACGTCTATGTCAAATTTTTCGTCATCCAGATCTTTTATGAATTCAGGATTGTCTTTCATAAATTCCTTCATTTGTTTTTTGGCTTTGTTTTCTTTCAGCTTGGTATATTCTTTATCTCCTCTCACCGAAAAGAAATATTCGCTTTTGTAAGGAGCTTCATTCGGAGCGTAATTATCATACATGATCTCAAGCAACAGAATTTTTCCAACGGCATGAACTCTGTAAAACGTTATCTCTCCATTGAATTTATCGGAAATAAAATGCTTTCCGCCGCCGCCATAACCTTTTATCTGGTCGGGCTTATAGGTTTTCTGGCCGCCAACAGCATCTTTGAATGTTATTTTACCATAATTCTCAATTTCTTTTTTGGGATGATACCTTACTTCACCCCTTAAAGTATCTTCATTTTTTGAGATCAAATAACCTCTTACAAAGTCGCCCTGAGAAAATGAAGAACTACAACTAAACGCCGCAACAATGATTAGGCCAAGCTTCCGCATATTATTTTTTTTAAAGAAGTATAAAGAAAAAAAAATTCCCCGAACTTTCGAAAGCTTGTTAGTAAGTAAGAAATTTTGTTTAAAATTTTAATCTTCGTTGTAGATCACCTCCAAAAGGGTTTGCCCAACTGCTTTTAAGGTTGTTTTATCGATCGTACTGATATCATCTGTTACGCAGTGATGATGCTCGAAAAATTTATTTTTTTGCGGGATATAATGCAAAATATCTATGCAGGGAATTTTGGCGAATAAGTTCACAAAAAGATGATCATCCGTCATTTCTATGGTTGGATCATCAATGAAGAATTGTCCGTAACCTATTCGCTGTGCGGTTCCCCATACCTTATTTAACGCATCTCCTGCATATTTAACAGAAACGCCTTCTCTGGGAAAAACAGCATTTGTAGCACCTACCATATCTAATAAAATACCATATTTGGCTTTGTAACTCGATTTGTGCGGACTTTTAGCCCATGCCTGGGAGCCCAAACACCATGTCTCCGGATCGCCGTTATCGTCGCCATAATCCTCAAGATCGAACATGATAATATCTACGCCAACTTTAGGGTTTTTTGTTTGAAGTATTCTTGCTATCTCCATGAGAACTCCTGTTCCGCTGGCACCATCGTTAACACCGGGACAAGCCTTTTTTTGGTTTTCGGGTTTAGGATCATTGTCGGAGAAGGGGCGACTGTCGTAATGAGCGGCTAACAGAATCCGGTCTTGTGCATTTGCATTGAAGGAAGCGATCACATTATCAATTCGCCAACTAAGCCCGTCGTATGAGGTAGCGCTTCCGCCCTGAATGCTTACTTCGGCACCAAAGCGTTTTAGTTCTTTTTCAAAATAAGCAACGCATTTATCGTGTGCTTTGCTTCCAGGAACGCGCGGACCCATATCTGCCTGGGCTTTCACAAAAACAAATGCACTGTCGGAATTAAAGTCAGGCGGAACGACGCGGGTTTTTGTTTTTACGGTTTCAACAACTTTATTTTCGGTTTGTATCCCTTCTTTTTTTTCAGGCGTGCTGCAAGAAAAGAGAATCCCGAAAAGTCCTATATAAATTGTAATTCTTATATTTTTCATAGATCTTTTGGGTTATTTTCTCGCAGATGTTCGCAGATAAATGGCACAGATTTCATGCAGAGCTACCCAAAACCTGTATTTGATCAGCGTAAAATATTAAATCAACTAATACTCCAGCTTGCCCCATCTTTACCGTCTTTCACTTGTATACCGGCTTCAGTGAGTTTATTTCTTATTTTATCTGAAGTTGCAAAATCCTTATTGGCTTTAACTTTCGCGCGAAGATCTAAAACCAATTGCATTACTTTTTCAAGAGCTTCGTTCGATTTTCCGCTTTCTTCTTCGGCTTTTAAACCCATCACATCAATAACAAAATGTTTGTATATGTTTTTCAGTCCTTCCAGATCAGTAGCATTCAAATTTATTTTTTTATCCTTGGCCGAGTTCACGATTCTTACTGCATCAAATAAATGTGAGATCAATACAGGAGTATTAAAATCATCATTCATGGCTTCGTAACATTTGGCTTCCAGTGCTTTAATGTTTTCGTCAGAAGTTTTTGAAGCTTCCAGACTCTGCAGTGTTTTGTAACTTTCCATTAAACGGTAATAGGCTTTTTCTGATCCCAGCAAAGCTTCGTCACTAAAATCAAGCGTGCTTCTGTAATGCGTTTGCATCATAAAAAACCTTACTGCTATTGGGCTGTAGCCTTTCGATAAAAGCGGATGGTCACCCACTAATAATTCCATCGGTAAAAAACTATTACCTGCACTTTTACTCATTCGTGCTCCGCCAACAGTAAGCATGTTGGTGTGCATCCAATAAGTGGCAGGGCTTTTTCCGCAATACGCAATGTTCTGTGCAATTTCGTTAGTGTGATGTGTGGCTTGTAAATCCATACCGCCACCATGCAAATCAAATTGTTCGCCTAAATATTTTGTGCTCATCGCAGAACATTCAATGTGCCAACCCGGAAAACCAATTCCCCATGGACTTGGCCATTTCATTAAATGTTCAGGTTTTGCTTTTATCCATAAGGCGAAATCCAATCTTCCTTTTTTCTCATCTTGTCCGTCGAGTTCGCGTGTGCCTTCCAAAAGATCTTCGAGTTTACGATTGGTGAGTTCGGTATAATTATTTGTTTTGGAATATTTTTCTACATCAAAATAAACTGTGCCGTTAATCTCGTAAGCGAATTTATTTTCAATTATTTTTTTTGTGATCTCCTGTTGTTCAATGATGTGACCTGTTGCAGTTGGTTCAATGCTTGGCGGCATCGTGTTAAATAAATTCATG
>JANYIQ010000014.1 GCA_025362575.1 Bacteroidia bacterium | reverse complement strand
CCCGTTTTAATAAAATCTACACCAGAAGGTGCGCGTGATTTTGTCGTACCATCCCGCATGAACCAAGGTGAATTTTATGCCTTGCCACAATCACCACAAACCTTCAAACAATTATTAATGATAGGCGGTTTCGATCGTTATTATCAAATCGTTAAATGTTTCCGCGATGAAGATCTGCGAGCCGACCGTCAGCCTGAATTTACACAGATAGATTGTGAAATGGCTTTTGTAGAACAGGAAGATATTTTACAAACCTTTGAAGGATTGGTTTTACATTTATTTAAAATTATAAAGGGCATTGATATTCCTACGCTTTCGCGGATGACCTATGCTGATGCAATGAAATTTTACGGAAATGACAAACCTGATATTCGGTTTGAGATGAAGTTTAAGCCCCTAACCCCTAAAGGGGAAACATACGGTTTTCCAGTGTTTGATAACGCCGAATTAGTGGTTGGTATTTGTGCAAAAGGTGCGGCAGAATATACACGTAAACAATTGGATGAATTAACTGAATTTGTAAAACGTCCGCAAATTGGCGCTACGGGATTGGTATACGCTCGTTATAATGTTGACGGAACTATTAAATCTTCCGTTGATAAATTTTTTAATGCAGAACAGTTAAAAGATATTGCATCCCAAATGAATGCAAATCCAGGTGATTTGATGTTAATCCTTGCCGGTGCAGAAAACAAAACCCGAAAAGCCCTATCCGAATTACGTCTGGAAATGGGAACCCGTTTAGGTTTGCGTGATAAAAATATTTTTGCATGCCATTGGGTAATTGATTTTCCATTATTAGAATGGAGTGAAGAAACATCACGTTTTCATGCGATGCACCATCCATTCACTTCGCCAAAGCCGGAAGACATTGCTTTGCTTGACTCCAACCCGCGAGCAGTAAGAGCCAACGCGTATGACATGGTAATTAACGGTGTAGAAGTTGGTGGAGGATCCATTCGTATTTTCAACAAGCAATTGCAGGCAAGAATGTTCGAATTACTTGGCTTTACGAAAGAAGATGCGCAAGCACAATTTGGTTTTTTAATGAATGCATTTGAATTTGGTGCTCCTCCACATGGTGGACTCGCATTAGGCTTCGATCGCCTATGCTCACTATTTGGCGGTGCTGATGTGATACGTGATTTTATTGCTTTCCCAAAAAATAATTCAGGTCGTGATGTGATGATCGATTCTCCTTCGCCGATTGCACAAGAGCAATTGGATGAGTTGGGGATTGGCTTGAAGAAGTGATTTTAAATTCCTGAATTAAACAATCGCCAAATTAATTGCTTCAACGCTCTTTATTTCCGGGGCAATACGTTTGATGGATTCTTCAATGCCCGCTTTCATGGTCATCATGCTCATGGAACAGGATTTGCAAGCACCATGTAACTCCAATTTAACAATGTGGTCATCCGTAATTTCTACCAAAGACACATTGCCTCCATCAGCTTGCAGATAAGGACGGATTTGATCTAATGCTGATTCAACTCTTGCTGTTAGGTCACTCATTTTTTCAGTATTTAGTCTTTAGTATTTAGATGTTCTACTTTTTGAATTCTGACTTCTCTTCTTTTAACTTTTTTCTATTGCCTATTCGCAATTAACTAACAAGCAACTTCCTGCTTACGTGCATTTACAATCGAAACCTGCTGCGCAATATTCTTCGCCATTTCCATAAAAGCGATCGCCTGAGGTGTATTTTCCTGCATCACTGCCGGACGGCCTGCATCACCTGCTTCACAAACACTTTGCACCAATGGTATTTCGCCAAGTAAGGGGACATCCAATTCTTTTGCTAAATTTTTTGCACCGTCTTTTCCAAAAATATAATATTTATTATTGGGCAATTCAGGCGGAGTAAAGTATGCCATGTTCTCTACAATTCCCAATACGGGAACATTGATAGAAGGTAATTTAAACATTCCTACACCTTTTTTTGCATCCGCTAATGCTACGTTTTGAGGAGTGCTCACAATAACAACACCGTTTAAAGGCACAGCACCAACTAATGATAAATGTATGTCGCCGGTGCCTGGAGGCAGATCAATAATCATATAATCCAATTCACCCCAATCGGCATCTCCAAACATTTGCAAAAGTGCCTTTGAAGCCATTGGCCCACGCCATACAATGGCTTGTGAAGTATCTGCGAAAAAACCAATGGACAATAATTTTACTCCATAACTTTCGACAGGAATAATTTTGTTCACGCCATTTATCTCTTTAATAAAAGGCTTTTCCTGAACCACATCAAACATGATCGTTTGCGATGGCCCATAAATATCTGCATCAATTAACCCAACCTTAGCGCCTAATTTTGTTAATGCTAAAGCTAAATTAGAGGCTACTGTTGATTTTCCAACACCACCTTTTCCGGAAGCAACGCCAATAATATTTTTCACTTTCGGTAATAATGGCCCGCTTCCTTTGCGAGATGTCACATCAGCTGTCATCTTCACATTTACATTCGCATCTTTATCTACGAAATGCAAAACAGCATTCACACTTGCTTTGTGGATCATTTCTTTCATTGGGCAGGCAGGTGTTGTAAGCACTACGGTAAAACTTACGTTCTTTCCTTCTACCTCCAAATCTTTTATCATGCCTAATGTAACCAGATCTTTTTTCAGATCAGGATCTTCTACATTTTTTAAGGCCTCTAAAACTTGTTCTTTTGTAATACTCATCGCAATATCTCCTCTATTTTTTTGTTCTTTTTTTAATCACGTAAAGATACAAAAAAAATCGCAATCTCAGAACCTCAGCACACTTTCTCAACTCCGCTCGAAATGACGGCGCGCGAGTCA
>JANYIQ010000313.1 GCA_025362575.1 Bacteroidia bacterium | reverse complement strand
AAACGCAGCGTGAGGGATTGAAGCGGAAAGCCCACAGTGGAGCACAGCGGAACGAGGACTTGCAGCGGAAAGCCCGACCCGAGCCTACCTGCCGGTAGGCAGGGAACGAGGGACACGCCCACAAAAATAACTACTTAATATTAACGCATAAGGAAGATTGTAAATGAATTAATATATTTGCTCAACCAAATAAATAAAATGAAAAAAATAAATCAGCTTTTAGCATTATCAATCGGTGTAGTAGTATTAGCATGCGGTGGCAGCAAAGAAGAACATCAAGATATAACAGATTCGTTACCGGCAGTTGTAAAAGATACAACTCCTATTACTGTGAACGAAGAAACGAAATTTAAATTTGATTTTGCGATTGCAAATATTCCTTCGCCGGTTGGAATGATAAACGAAATATCTAATTGGGGTGTTGATTATAATAGTTCGTTACTGAACGACCCAAAAAAATCATCTTCTTATAACAATGAATTCATTAAAGCTGCAACGCTAGGGATCTACAACATCGATCTATCTTATGCCATGCTAAATAACAAAGGCGAAGACGTAATGAAACTTTTGAAAACCACAATGGTTCAGGCAGACGCACTTGGACTTAAAGGAGCAGTTGATCAGATGGTAGGAAAAAGAGCTGAACAAAACATATCTAACAGAGATTCGTTATTAAAAATATTAGATGAGATCTTTGTAAAAAGCGATTCGTATTTAAGAACAAACGAACGTGTTTACACAGCATCTGTTCTGTTTGCCGGTACATGGGTAGAAGGATTATATTTAACCTGTAAACTTGCTGAAAATGTTACAGATGCAGCAGTAAAAGAAAAAGCACACAAACATGTATGGGATCAACGTTTTTATTTAGAGAACCTAATGAACCTGATCGCTGAATATAAAACTAAAAAAGAAGCCATGGACCTGAATGCCGAATTGAAAACAATTCATACAGAAATAAATGCGATTAAAGATCCGAAAGAAATGGATGATGCAAAATTCAAATCTATTTCAGCTAAGATAATTGCATTAAGAGAAAAACTGGTTAAGTAATATTTCTTAATTCAATAAGATAAAAACAAAAAAGGAGTTTCAATTTGAAACTCCTTTTTTTATGAAGATATTTTGATTTAGAATTTTATACTTAAACCACCGGATAAATAAGAAATGCCATAACCGGCTTCAGCAAACAAACCAAAATTCTTTGCAAAATACCAGCGTGCGCCTGCAAATACAGAGTAGGATGGGTACACAGCACCTTGACTTAAACGAAAATTGTTGTAGTAAGGGTCTGGGTCGTTGGTAGTATAGGAATAAGTTTGAAAACGTAAGCCTACGATAACACCTGCGTACACCTCTGCATTTTTGCTATTCAAAACATCCCAGTGGTAAACACCGCGAGCAGCTACCGAAAAATAATTCCATTGGTGCTGATAATAATAAGTGCCATAAGTTCCATTATACCAATCGTTGAAAGTGTATTTTTGCCAGGCTCCTTGATATCCAAAATAAGCACCTACACCCAAATAACCAGGACCTAATTTTTTCTTGTAAGCTTGCTCATAACTGATGCTAAGAGCAGGTGTAATAAAATGTGTGTAGCCAGGACTATTTATTAAACCATAATACCATCTTGGTATACCAATGCCAACGTTAATAATGTGAGTATTCTCATCAAAACACTTTTCGCCAGATGAGTTTCCTTTTTTGGAAATTGGTTGAGTTATTTTTGGCTCCCCATCTGCTTTAAGAGAAGTTGTTAATCCGAAGCCTGCGATTAAAAATGTAAAGATTATTTTTTTCATAAGAATGGCTTTTTATTTGGGTAAAGATATTTAAAAAGAAGATAGTTAAACCTCCGATTTTTGAACAAACAACGGTTACTATTTATCTTTTATCCATTTAGCCATGTCTAAAATGACCTGTTCTTCTACATTACCAGGCTTGTCATATTCTACAGGGGTGCATTTACCTTCTCCACTTATAAAAAAATGGTTGAGCTTAGCATAAGACCTGAACTGATTTTTGGGATCGCCGCCTAATTCTTTTTTCCAGATATTGAAATCGGTCATGGTTACCTGATAATCTCTTTCGCCTTGCAAAACTAAAATTGGCTGTTTTATTTTTTTTGCAATTTTAGTTTGCTTATAATTAATAAGAGATTGCCAGTAAAAGGAGTGCATGCCAAGTGGTAGTTGATCTACCGAAGCTGTTTTTAAAAATTTAGGATCTTTTACATTCTTTATTTGTTTTTCGAGTTCTGCAATTTGCTTTTGAGCTTCAGCTTTATTTGAAGTATCAAGTGCAGTAAGATAATTTACCTGTTCCAGTAACACATCTTCCAGGGGTCGTGCATTCCCCGCAAGTAAAATTATACCATTCACCGATTTTGATCTGGAGGCAACTAGCGGTTCACACATAGCGCCAAGACTATGACCGATCACAAATACTTTTGAATCTTTTGTGACAGGATGTTTTTTCAACAGATCCACAGCGCTCAAGGCATCATCGATCACTTCAATGTTAATATCTATGGTCTCCGGTTTTTTCATGAGCTCCATTCCGTACTTTGCAGTGCGCTTATCGTAACGCAAACTCGCAATGCCGTTACAAGCCAATCCTGTTGCAATGTCTTTTAGAACTTTATTAGGACCGGCCGTTCCATCCTTATCACTTGGGCCTGAGCCTGCAAGTAAAATAGCAACCGGTGGATTGGCAATGTTATTAGGAATGCAAAGAATACCGGGTAATTCATAAACTCCGGTTTTAACTGTAATTTTTGTTTCGTAAAATTTGGAGGGGTCATAATAGGAAGGGGCCTGATAAGCTTTATTGTTTTTTGGAGGAAGAAAAACAACTGCGATGATCTTTTTGTATTTGTTGTGTACCACTTTGAGATCCAGTTTCATTTTCTCGAAATCGCAGCGAATGGAGGTGTTCTCAGTAGAATCTGTTCTTTCGTAATTAACATCCGAATAACCTTTGTATTCGCCAACATATCTCGGAATACTTTCCCAAACCTGTTTTAGCATGTCGGAACTTAATTTCTGATTAATGGAAGTATCAAGCATAACGTAACAGCTGTCGAACTGATTACGCTGCATCATATTCAAAAAGGAAAGAGACAGTTGTTTACCGGTTTGAGCCTTTAAATGAAAAGAGAGAAAAAGTATCAGGATAAAAGAAAACCTCATAAATACCGGCAATTAATTACATAAAAGTAAATGAAATTTATGAGATGCAGCAGGAAATCTTAAGCAAAAAAGATCAGGGTCTTTCGTGAGGCGCGGGAGGACCCTCAGGAGGTTTTGGGCCCATAGGGCGAGGCGCCATTCTTTGCAACACTTCCTGTATAATGCTGTTAAAAATTTCTTTTTGATCGGGACTACATAGTTTTTTAACTTCTTCAAAATGTTTATAGGTTGCCATTTCAATTCGTAATTGATTATTTGAAATTTCTTTAGCAAGTGATTCAGGTGATGAAGAAGAATCTGATCTCAATCCTTCAAAGAAATCATTTCTGAGTTTACGCCCTTGCGTTTGTATAAATTCTATAGAATCGCGATGCGCCTGTTTCAATTTATTGAAAGAAGCAATTTGATCTGCGTTAAAATGTAATTTCTCAATTATGAAATTGGCAGGACCTTCTTCATGCTCAGGTGGTGGACCTTGAGGGTCGAAGCGTTCGTTGTTTTTTTGAAAGGGTTTAGCGGTTAAAAAAATA
>JANYIQ010000310.1 GCA_025362575.1 Bacteroidia bacterium | reverse complement strand
GATGAGTATGTAGAAATTACTCCTAACCATATCCGTATGCGTAAGATCATTTTAGATGATAACGAGCGTAAACGTGTTGGTAAATCAATGGCTGCACAGTAACATTAATATCATTTTATATTGAAGAACCTCGGTAGAAATGCTGAGGTTTTTTTGTTTGGGTAATCTGACCTTCTCAAATTAGGAACGAACTCTTATGAATAAATCAACCCTTCCTTATCCTATACGCTAATCCGGCGGTAAAGATCACATTCTTCTGAAATGGTGTATAAATAGGATTCGTGGTTCTCTCTGTTCTCAAGCTTTCGTGCTGATATTGAACCAGTCGGTAATTCAAAGTATAACCGACATCTCCAAATAGAATTAAACTTTTAGTCAGGTATACATCAAGAAAAGCTTTTATGGTGGATTCTCTAAACCAAACAAAATCATCTCTCAGCCCGTTTGCCAACCGGTACGAGCGCTGAAAGGATTTGAACCCAAGGCCTGTATAAAAATGGTTATTGAGTTTAAATTCTAATCTGTAATTATTGGGAAGAGTGCCATACATGCTGAATCGTTCATTCACTGTCCAATCCATTCCAAAAATCGGAATGAAAAAGTTGCCGAAAAATTCCCGGTTATAATATACACCCAATTTAAATTTTAAGTTGTCGTTTTTTACATAGGTCACCAGGCCCATGCCGCCCAATTGCAGATCATTGTAATGGGAGTTCATGTAATCCGAATTTATTTTAGGGATGCCCATTATTAAGTATTTCCATTTTTTATTTTTGGAAAGAAATTGAAATCCAATTGGCATTGAAATGGAGTAGAGGTTGTAAACCGAAGAGCTTGAATCGTTAATTCGTTCTGAATGCAGTTGCTCGGAGTTTAGTCTCAATAAAAAAGTATTTCCGTTCTTAAATTCTTTTGGTAAAAATAGATTAAGAACATGATCGTTTGTTTTATTCTTTGCTTTCGTGCTATCTGTATAATTAGAACTGAAAAACTGTGAGTTAAAATTAACGATATCTACAAAGGGTTGAGAATAACCTGCCCCGGCAATCAAAATTGCAATAACAACTGAATGGACTTTATTTAATTTGAATGCTTTCAGTGTACATTACACCTTACTTCTTTTTTTCAAAACGCTTATTACGTCATTTAAAGAACATCCTTTTGCCTGAAGTAAAACTAAGTAATGATACATTAAATCACTCGCTTCTCCAAGAAACAGGTCTTTGTCATTGTCTTTGGCCTCTATCACAAGCTCTACGGCCTCTTCGCCCACTTTCTGTGCGATCTTATTAATTCCTTTTTCAAATAACTTTGAGGTATAGGAGCCTTCAAAAGGATTGTTTTTTCGGGATTCAATTAGCTTTTCAAGCTCTTCTAAAAAATTATCCGACTTGTTTTTTTCATTGAAGCAGGTATCGGTGCCTTTGTGACAAACGGGTCCTGTTGGTTCCGCTTTAATTAAAATAGTATCATTGTCGCAATCGATCAAAATGCCTTTTAACATTAAAAAATTACCGCTTTCTTCGCCTTTGGTCCACAGCCGTTTTTTGCTGCGACTATAAAAAGTGACTTTATTTAATTCTTTGGTTTTAGCAAGAGCTTCCTCATTCATAAAGCCGAGCATTAATACTTTGTCTGTATTTGCATCTTGAATGATAGTTGGAACGAGCCCGTTTTCGTATTTAGAATAATCTATTTTCATATGGAGTTCAATTTTTAATTATTTATCATAAGTATATTCATCGTTATTTGTTTTTTGTGTGATGAACATTTTATAATCTTACTAATATATCGTTTTCTTTTAAGTATAATTTTAGATCGTGTATTTCAATTTCTTTAAAATGGAAAACACTTGCAGCCAGAGCGGCATCGGCTTTTCCGGTTTTAAACACATCCACAAAATGTTGTTTTGTTCCTGCACCTCCTGAAGCGATCACAGGAATATTCACTGCTTCCGAAATTTGTCTGATAATTTCGATCGAAAATCCTTCTTTTGTTCCATCACTATCCATCGAGGTCAGCAGAATTTCGCCGGCTCCAAGATCAGCGGCTTGCTTTGCCCATTCAATTGCTAAACGATCTGTTTTTGTCCTTCCGCCGTTTAAATATACGTGCCAGTCTTTATCTTCAAACTTCACATCAATTCCCAAAACCACACATTGCGAACCAAATTGATGCGATAAGTCTTTAATGAGATTGGGATTTTTTAGTGCAGCCGAATTAATTGAGACCTTATCTGCACCCGAATTTAAAAGGATGGAAACATCTTCAATGGAACTCACGCCACCGCCAACGGTAAATGGAATATTAATATTTTTAGCAACACGATTTACGAGTTCGGTCAGTATTTTTCGTTTTTCGTTGGTTGCGGTAATGTCCAGGAAAACCAATTCATCGGCGCCTTCTTTGCAATAACGAATGGCCAGTTCAACCGGATCGCCGGCATCGTGGAGGTTCTCAAAATGAACACCTTTAACGGTTCTTCCATTTTGAATATCTAGGCATGGTATGATTCTCTTGGTTAGCATAGGCAGAGGTAAAAGGTATGAGGTTGAAGATACAAGGTTTATTTCGTGTTTTTTGAACGAGCCGTTTTTATTGAAGCAACAATTATTGCAGTAATCTCACGGCTCTCATTTAAAATAGGCTTTACTTCTGTTTAGAGATTAGGATTAACTTCAATCAGCAATTCAAGAAAGTAGCAAGTTTCGTCGGCTTCTTCTTCAACTATTTTTAATTTGTTTATAAAATCTGCTGTTGATTTGCCTCTTAATGCTGCCCTATAATTAGCGTCAACCGAACTGGAAGATCTTATTAATTGATTTGAATAGGCATTATAGGAGTATTTATTTGGTAAGTCGTCGCATAGCTTCCATACCGATGCCGCAAATTTTAATGTTCTGGTTTTTAAATCCTGATATTTCATAATATTAAATTTGGCTATTATTAGGGCTTGTGCCTTGTCCCTCATACCTTTGACCTTGTTTAGTTAATTCTTTTATTTCCTCCAAACTTATTTTATTTTCATAAATAGCTTTCCCAACTATTACGCCCATACACCCAATTCTTTCTAATTCATAAATATCTTCGATCTTAGAAACTCCTCCACTGGCAATAAAATTTAGTTTTGGAAAGGTCTCTATGGTTTTTTTATAGAGTTCAATTGACGGACCTTGTAATAACCCATCTTTACTAATATCAGTACAAAATAATTGTGTTATTCCTTTTTCCATATTTTGTTTGATGAAATCAAAAATGGAGATCTCAGTTTTCTCTAACCATCCGTTGATCGCTAATTTTTCATCCCTCACATCAGCGCCTAAAAGTATTTTATCCGGTCCATATTTATTGATCCAGGAATAGAACAATTCAGGATCTTTAACGGCGATACTGCCAATGGTGGAAAGGCTTGCGCCGGAATTGAAAACCGATTCAATGTCTGAATTTGTTTTGATGCCGCCGCCAAAGTCAATTATCAATTGGGTTTGTGAAGCAATATTTTCAAGCACACTTAAATTCACTACTTCACCTTTCTTTGCACCATCGAGGTCAACTAAGTGTAACCTTGTAATTCCAATTGCTTCAAATTGTTTTGCCACTTCCACAGGGTTTTCATTGTAGATCGTTTTTTGAGCATAATCTCCTTGGGTAAGTCGTACACACTTTCCATCAATAATATCTATAGCAGGAATGATCTGTATCATAATTTCATGAAGTTCTTAAGTATCTGTTCACCGGCCTGTGCCGATTTCTCGGGGTGAAACTGTACAGCGTAAAAATTATCTTTTTGCAAAGCCGAACTGTATTGTTTAATGTAATTTGTTGTGGCAATGGTATTCTCTCCCAACTCAACATAATAGCCATGCACAAAGTATTGAAATTCTTTTTCCTTTAATCCTTCAAACAATTTACTTTTTAGATCGTAAATATTGTTCCAGCCTATTTGAGGCACTTTGCTATCGCCTTCGCGCCCGTATTTATTATTTTCGGGCGGTGGAACAAAATGTTTGACGCGTTTATTGAAAATTCCAAGACAATCGGTTTCACCTTCTTCAGAATATGCGCACATTAACTGCATGCCAAGGCAGATTCCTAATACAGGTTGTTTCAGAGAGCAAATAAATCTATCTAAATTATGTTCTTTCAAATAGTTCATGGCTGTGCTTGCTTCGCCCACGCCAGGGAAAATTATTTTGTCAGCTGAAAGAATTTCGTCTTTGTCATCTGAAATAACTGGAGTAATTCCAATACGCTCCAGCGCAAAAGACACTGACCTGATGTTTCCGGCGTTATATTTGAGGATAGCTACTTTCATTTTTAAGTATAAGGAGTAAGTTTAGTTTCTGCTTATTGCGTTAGAATATCCTGTAATTAACCTTCCTACTTCGTCGCTTAAAGCTTCTAGTACACTGAATTCCTTTTCAGAAATGTATTCTAAGTCTTTGGAAAGTATTATGTAGTACTTAACCTCTTCTAAAGAGCTTTCGGAAATATTCAAAAAGTTCAATTTATTTGGTTTCGTCTTCTTCTTATAGCCTTCAGCAATGTTAGCTGCAATTGATACCCTGGCTCTTCTGAATTGGCTTGTTAAAGCGTAGATCTCATCTTTCGGAAAGTTACGAGTTGATCTATAAATTTCTAATACAAGCTTGTGACCTTTTTGCCAAACTATTAATTCTTTGAACGTTTTTGTCTTTTCCATATTGGTACTTTTTTAATTAAAATTAAATGTTCTTCTTGTACTTTCTCCTTACCTCTTATACTATCTCCTAGCTCCTTATACTGCCTAGATAATACCTTTAGTTGAGGGAACACTCATATTACCGGCATCAACTTTCACCGCCATCTTAATACTCTTAGCGAAAGCCTTAAAGATCGCTTCTATCTTATGGTGTTCATTGGTTCCTTCTGCTTTAATATTCAAATTACATTTCGCAGCATCACTGAATGATTTAAAAAAGTGCATGAACATTTCAGTTGGCATCTCACCAATTTTTTCGCGTTTAAATTCCGCTTCCCACACCAACCAATTTCTACCTCCAAAATCGATCGCCACTTGCGCCAAACAATCATCCATTGGCAAAGTAAAGCCGTAACGTTCAATTCCTTTTTTATTTCCCAAGGCTTTTAAAAAGGTTTCCCCCAGGGCTATTGCGGTGTCTTCAATAGTATGATGTTCGTCCACTTTCAGATCACCATCGCATTGTAGTATTAGATCTAAGTTTCCGTGTTTGGCAATTTGCTCTAACATGTGATCAAAGAAAGCTAATCCTGTTGAGATCTTTGTTCGGCCCGTTCCATCTAAATTTAGTTTTACATCTATTTTTGTTTCATTGGTGTTTCGACTCAGCTGAACAAAACGATAAGAGCTTGAAAGGAATTTATAAATGTCTACCCATTTATCAGCTAGCAGATCAACTTCTTCTTTTTTTATCGTATCAGAGTTTTGAATTGCAATGCAACCGCAAGCAAGATTCTGAGCCAGTTTTACGTCGGTTAAACGATCTCCTATCACAAAGGAATTTTTCAGATCATAATTTCCGTTCAGGTATTTGTTCAGCATTCCGGTGTTCGGTTTGCGTGTTGGCTTATTTTCTGCTTCGAAAGATCTGTCAATGCAAATTTCTCCGAATTTAATTCCTTCTCCTTCTAATGTTTTAATGATAAGATCTTGTATTGGCCAAAAACTGTTTTCAGGGTAAGATTCTGTTCCTAATCCGTCTTGGTTGGTCACCATTACCAGTTCATAATCCAATTCCTTCGCTATTTTAGATAAATAGGTAATTGCACCGGGAATGAATTCTAGTTTCTCAAAACTGTCAATTTGAAAAGTGTTAGGCGGCTCAACAATTAATGTTCCGTCGCGGTCTATGAATAATACTTTTGGCCTCACCCCGCCCCTCTCCAAAGGAGAGGGAGTAGCATTTTCTTTATTTTCCATATTCATTTAAAAATTTTAGTAATGTTTTATTTTCTTCCGGGGTTCCGACTGTAATTCGTAAACAGTTGTCGCATAGTTCGTCTTTACTACGGTTGCGGACAATTATCTGTTTTTGTGCTAAGTAATTATAAAGTGCTTCGGCATCGTTAACTTTTACGAGAATAAAATTAGCTTCGCTGGGATAAACTTTTTTCACAAAAGAAAATGCAGCTAAGGCCTCAGTTAAATATTTTCTTTCGTTTACAATGGTCCTTATTTGTGAATTGATCTCGTCTATATTGTCAAGCGCACTAATGGCTAATTGCTGCGAAACGGCATTCATGTTATAAGGAGGTTTAACCTTATTAAAAACATCAATAATTTGTTGTGAGGCAAAGGCCAAGCCAACGCGCAACCCGGCCAGAGCCCAGGCTTTGGAAAGTGTTTGTAATATTACCAGATTAGGATAATTCAGTAATTCAGGGATCAAACTTCTGTAGCTTGCAAAATTTATATAGGCTTCATCAAGTACAACAAGGCCTGAAAAGTTCTCTAAAATGGTTTTAATGTCGCTCCACTTAACACCGTTTCCGGTGGGGTTATTAGGACAACAAATAAAAATGAGTTTGGTTTTTTCGTCAATTGCTTTTAAAATATTTTGCAGGTCTAATTGAAAAGTTTCAGGAATAAGATTTACTCTATTTACAATGGCATCATTAATATTGGCGGAAACCTCATACATGCCATAGGTGGGCGGACAAATGATAACATTGTCTTTACCCGGTTCGCAAAAAGCGCGGAAAAGAATATCAATGGCTTCGTCGCTTCCGTTACCAACAAAAATATTTCCAATTGGTAAACCTTTTATTTTTCCGAGCTTTTCTTTTAAGTCGAGTTGCATTGGGTCGGGATAACGGTTGTAGTTACTTCCTTTTATCAAGCCAAGCGAGTTCTCATTGGCGTCTAAAAATATTCCTTCTTTGCCTTTGTATTCGGCGCGGGCAGAAGAATAAGGCACTAACCTTTTAATATTATCTCTTGTTATTTTATCTAAGTCGAAATTCATAATTTTTATTCTAAAAACAGTCTCTTAAGTCCCTTTTATCTCTTCAGTCTCACACTAACCGCATTCTTATGAGCAAACAAGCCTTCAGCCTCTGCCATCAGTTCTATTGTTCTTCCTAAATTATTAATTCCTTGCTTACTTATTTTTTGAAATGTTATTTTTTTTACGAAACTATCCAAAGATACACCGCTGTAGGCTTTTGCATTCCCATTAGTTGGTAAAGTGTGATTAGTTCCTGAAGCGTAATCGCCTGCACTTTCACAAGAATAATTACCTAAGAAAACAGAACCGGCATTGATCACTTTATTAGCCAGCTCTTTATCATTTTTACAAGCGATGATCAAATGTTCTGGTGCATATTCGTTTATAAGATCCATGGCTTCATTTTTATTTTTCATTAAAATGAATTTACTGTTTTGTAAAGCCTTAGCTGCAATTTCCTTGCGGGGTAATTTTTCTAATTGGCTATTGAGTTCTTTGATCACATTTGAAATTACACTTTCCTGATCAGAAACTAAAATAACCTGCGAATCTGTTCCGTGTTCGGCCTGCGATAAGAGATCTGCAGCAACAAATGCCGGAACGCAAAATTTATCAGCAATAATTGCAACTTCTGATGGGCCTGCCGGCATGTCGATGGCAGTACCTTCTTTATTCACCAATTGTTTGGCGCAAGTCAGATATTGGTTGCCCGGACCAAATATCTTATAAACTTTAGGAATAGTTTCGGTGCCATAAGCCATGGCGGCAACGGCTTGAGCTCCGCCAACTTTGTAAATGGTTTTTATGCCAAGTAAATTTGCCGTGTACAATATGGCAGGGTTAATGTTTCCATTCTTATCAGGCGGAGTGCAAAGAATTATTTCTTTACAACTAGCTAACTTAGCGGGAATTCCCAGCATTAACAGGGTAGAGAAGAGTGGAGCGGTTCCTCCGGGAATGTATAAGCCCACTTTTTCAATACCAATAGATCTTCTCCAGCATTTAACACCTTTTGAAGTCTCAACAACTTTTATTTTTTCAATTTGTGATCTATGAAATTGTGTTATATTATTTTTTGCGATCGTTATTGCTTTTTTTAATTCTTTGGAAACTAATTCTTGAGAGCGCTTAATTTCACTTGCATTAACTGAAAACGACCTAAGATCTGCTTTATCGAACTGTAATGTATATTTACGTAAGGCTTTGTCACCGTTAGATCTCACATCTTGCAATACTTTTGAAACCTGTTGTTCGAGTACAGTTGTATCAAGGCTTGGTCGTTTTAAAAGCTCCGGCCATTTATTTTTGTTTGGATATTTTATAATTTTCATCATACGATCATTTTTTCAATTGGTACTACTAAGATTCCTTGCGCTCCGTTATCTTTTAATTTTTCGATAATGTCCCAAAACTCATTTTCATTTACGACACTGTGAACTGAGCTCCAGCCCTTATCGGCCAGGGGAAGTATGGTTGGACTTTTCATGCCGGGCAATATTTTAATTATTTTATCAAGATTTTTGTTGGGTGCATTCAATAGAATGTACTTATTGTTCTTTGATCTTTTTACAGCATTTATGCGGAATAAAAGTTTATCAACGAGTTTTTGTTTTTCTTTATCTAAGTTTTTATTGGAAACTAAAACCGCTTCCGATTTCAGAACAACTTCTACTTCTTTTAAGCCGTTTGTAAATAAAGTGCTGCCTGAACTTACTAAGTCGCAAATGGCGTCCGCTAAGCCAATGCCCGGAGCAATTTCAACAGAGCCGCTTATTTCGTGAATTTCGGCTTTGATCTTGTTTTTCTTTAAAAAACCTGATAAGATAGTAGAGTAGGAGGTAGCTATTCTTGCTCCATTAAGATCTTTTATGCTTTTGTACTTTTTATCTTTCGGAATGGCCAACGACAAACGGCATTTTCCGAAACCAAGTTTGTCAACGGTCTTCAAATTTTTGTCTTTTTCAAGAACTACATTCTCGCCGACAATTCCAATATCGGCAACGCCATCTTCAACATATTGCGGAATATCATCATCTCTTAAGAAGAAAACTTCCAAAGGAAAATTATTGGCTTCGGCTTTCAGTTTATTTAAACCGTTATCGAAATCGATCCCACATTCTTTTAAGAGCTTTAGTGAGCTTTCGCTCAAGCGTCCGGATTTTTGTATTGCTATTTTTAATTTTTTCATGGTTTCATTAGTTTTAAGGAAAATAAAAAAGGCTTACCGTTTTAGATAAGCCTTATATATTCAATTTAGTTTTTACGTTCTAAAACACAATATCATAACAGCCTACCGCTTGGTAAGTATGGTGATGATGTATGTGCATGTTGTTTTTCACTGGGGCAAATGTATCAAATTATTCTAATAACCTGCAAATTTATTTTTCTAAAACCGATTTAGCTACCGGTAATATCAGGTTTTCCCACACGGCATACTCTCTGGCGGTGGGGTGCAGCCCATCTGCAGCAATGTAAAGCGGCATATCTTTCATGTTTTGAGAGATCTTAAATACATCTACACAACTTAGTTCGCGTTTTTGAGCCTGAGCTTTAATAATGTCGTTAAATTCTGTGATCCCGGCCGAAATATCGCGACCCTTACTGTATTTTGACCCCTGAGGAGTAACACCAAAATCGGGTATGGTCACTAAAACAATTCTCTTTTTATTATCCTTTAGTTTTTTCTGAACGTGATCAAGAATGAAGACAAGGTTGGTTTCAAAATTGGTTGCAGTTACTTCCCTTACCCAATCGTTAACTCCAATTTGAATGGTCACAAAATTAGCATCTGATTTATCGAATTCAGGCAATTCAATGTCAATTAAATTTTGCGTTGTGAAACCGTTTCGGGCAGGATTCGCAATCAATTCGGTTTTTATACCGGCATCGTTCAAATGCTTGGTGAGCAGGTTTGGCCAAGCCTCATTTGGATTAGCGCCGGTGCCGATCGTATAAGAATCTCCTAAAGCAACGTACTTAACTGATTTATCTTTCATGCCGGTTGTAAATGCAAAGCAAATTACAGCAATGCCTATAGTGGATAATAATTTAATCATACACTAATTTAGGTAAAGAATAGCAAATAAACAATTTAAATAGCTCAGGCTTTTTCTGAAGCCGTTTTATTTAGTTTTAAGATGTCCGCTTTCTTGTTCGTGATCTCATCTCCAACAATGGCCACAAACAATTTGTTTTTGAGTAGATATGGTCTGTTGTCGATCAGGTTTTGTAAAGAAACATATCCCACCACATAATTGTATTCGCCGCCCGAATATCTTTCGGTTATTTCTGCGAAATTCAATTTCTGAAGATCGATCTCGGTATTGTAACGGAAATATATCTTCACAAACACATCATTAGTAAACTCAAGATAATTGTGCTGTTCGTGTTTTTTGTATTCGTATTTATAGCCGTACGATAAAGCCGAAATATCAGATAATACTGCAGCTCCGGTTGGATGCCCGCCTGCGCCTTTGCCTTTTAAGAACTGTTCTCCGGAAAATTCTCCGTCAACTATTACGCCGTTAAATTCATTATCTACACTAAATAAATGATTGTTCTTATCTACAAATTTAGGAAGTACAAAAATGCTGATCTGATCGTTGTCGAGTTTTTTAATGGTAGGAATTAGTTTTATTTTATAACCTTTTTCGCTGGCGTAATTAATATCATAATTGCTCAACGCGGTTATGCCAATGTTTAGCACTTCTTCGGGTTTTGAGAACACGCCAAAAGAATGTAAAGCAATGATTATGGCTTTATATTTGGCATCGAAACCTTCTACATCATTGGTAGGATCGCTTTCGGCGAAACCTTTTTCCTGCGCTTGTTTTAACGCATCTTCGTAAGATAGTTTTTCGCTGATGGTTTTTGTAAGAATATAATTTGTTGTTCCGTTAAAGATACCTGTGATCTTTGCCACTTGCTCATTGTCAAAATATTCTTCCAATGTTCTGATAATTGGAATACTTCCGCAACTGGATGCTTCATACAATAATGATACATTGTATTTATGTTGAAGGTCGTAGAGCTCTTTTAAATGACTTGCTACCATTTTTTTATTGGCTGTTACAACATGTTTGCCTTTGCTTAAGGCATAACTCACAATGTTAAACGCCTCGTCGGCGTCGTCGATCAATTCAACGATCACATTGATTTCGGGATTATCCAGGATCTCATATTTATCGAAAGTAAATAGACTTTTTTCCAGTGGTCTTTCTTTGCTTTTATTTTTTACCGCTATTTTAACGATATCGGCCTTAAAGCCTTTGCTGTTATTTAGTACATGGTATAAACCCTGACCAACACAGCCAAATCCGAATAATCCTATTTTTAAAGTTGTTGCCATAATTTTAGTTTAAAGTTTAATGTTTAAAAGTTTAAAGTTTTATACTGCTGTTAATTTTGATTTTGGTGATGTTTTGTTTTCGTTGTAAAATGAACGAATTACATCAGTTAATTGTTTTGTTTCTATTAAAAAACCATCGTGGCCATAAAGTGAATCAATTTCCGCATAAACCGATGATGGAAGATGTTTGCTAAGGAATTGTTGTTCGATAACGGGAAACAAAACATCCGAAGACAAACTTATTACAAGTGTTTTTGCTTTCACCTGATTTAAAATTTCTTCATGCGTTTGATCTTTGTTCCTTGCAACATTGTGCGAATCCATTGCTTCAGATAATCTTACATAGGAATAAGCATTGAAACGGTTCACTAATTTTTCGCCCTGATACCTTTGATAAGAAGCGGCAGAAAAATCAGTAGATTTATTTTCGCTTCCATCCTGCTGTGTTGCATTATAGGTGTTATAGTTTCTGTAACTTAATAATGCAATGCTTCTGGCGGCCTGCAAGCCTTTTTGTCCGCCATCTTCGCTATTCGAAAAGTAGGTTCTGTCGGCCTTAACTGCCAATCGTTGTGATTCGTTGAAGGCAATTCCCCAAGGCGAATGTTTAGCATTGGTAGCAATTAAAATGGCGTGTTCAAAAACCGCAGGTTCTTTTAATAACCATTCTTGTGCTATTTGTCCGCCTAATGATCCGCCAATAATGGTGTGAATTTTATCTATGCCTAAATGAAGTCTCAATACATTTAAAGCATTAGCCATGTCTCTTATGGTAACTTGCGGAAAGTAACTGTACCAGGGCTGTTGTGAATCTAAATTGATACTTAAAGGTCCGGTTGTTCCATAGCATGAACCAAGATTATTGGCGCAAACAATAAAATGATCTTTTGGATTGAACAGATCTTCCTCACCAAACAAACCTTTCCACCAGTCAAACACATCGCTGTTTGCGGTAAGGGCGTGGCACACCCAGATCACATTGTTCTTTTCCTTATTTAATGTTCCGTATGTATTGTAAGCAATTTCTAAATTCGGTAATGATAAACCATTCTCTAAAGAAAAACGCTTGTTGTATTTAAAAATTGTAGTGTTCATGTTTCTAATATTTTGTAATGAAGCGTGCGAAGCTCTGCTTCATCAGTTGCTGAAAATGGCTTCAGAAAAAACAACTTTGCGTTTTTCATTAGCGTTTAAAAGATTAATATCACTCACCAAACGCTGCTGATGTTTTTCGCCTGCGCTTATAAAAGTTACTCCGCCTCTTTGAGCAAAGCCATAGGCAGCTTGAATTTCAATGAAGTTTCGGTGAGCGTTTTGCCCTACTAAATTATTTTCGGTATTTGTTTTATTATATGTCTTTTTCATGATGTTTTCGTTTTAATGTGTGAATGTTTTTGTTAAAAGTACAATAGCAAAGATTGCTCGACGATTTGCCAGCCCTTAGGCTCCGCTCAGGATGACAAGAATTTTCGGATAAAATTTAAAAAGGAAAAATTCTTAGCACATGCAACAACAGCAGCACATGCAACACATGAAAAAGTGAAGGGAATTGAATCGGGAGGCTTTGCTCGCGATGGCGATTGCAACATCGCCAATAATACCTATGCGCGTGCAGGTGATGCCGCCGATTCTGATGTTCTTGATGTTTGTTTTCATTTTTCGTAATTTAATTTATTTGCCTCCGTTTTTCATCGGAGTAGGAGTTGGCACCTGTTTTCCAATCCCGAGGTTTACACTCGGGACTTTTAGTTGGTTGCCAGTGGGTCAGTGAGCCTATTCTCTCGCCACTTCTTAATAAACTAACTACGCACCAGGTGGGTAATTAATTCGCTACAAATTTAAGGTATAATCCAATTGATTTCCAAATTTTTTTTGAAATTTCGTTGAAATGGCCTGTTGGCGGAGTCTACAGGTCGCCCCTCCGGGGTTTTTGATAATGTGATCTAGCCATTTTACAGGCGGTTTGCCCCGCCGGGGCAATTTTTATCATAACTCCGGAGGAGTTCACTGTTTGTAAAAAGATGCCACATGTAGAAATTAAGCTCCGGAGGAGCGACCTGTAACTGCTAGTTCTTGCCATGGTTTTGGGCGCCATTCGGGCTGCTTCGGGGTCGCTGTTCGCTCCGCTTTTTGCTGCGCAAAAGAGCCAAGCCCTGCGCATCCCTGGCGCAATTGAACCTGCCATGAAATAAGTATATTTAAAAAAATTGAGTAAATTTATGATAGTCGCCACGTTATGGCGGGGATAAGTACGTTAGTGGCAAGCCATGACCAATAGACAACAGATGAAATACTTGAATAGCTTGACAATTTTTCCTTGGCGTCATCAAAGCGCAATCCGCCTATCTTTCCTTCCTGATATTGGTGTGCTGCAGCGGGTTTTCGTTGATCTTAGCGTATAGCTTGCGGTTCTTACAGATGTCAATTGCAGCATAGATCGCTTTTTTGAAAGAATCTTCTTTTGCAATGTTTTTCCCTGCAATTTCGTAACCGGTTCCGTGGTCAGGGCTTGTTCTTACAAAATTTAAGCCGGCCGTAAAGTTAACGCCATTATTAAAAGCCAAAGTTTTAAAAGGAATTAAACCCTGATCGTGATACATTGCTAACACCCCATCAAATTGAGTGTAAGTTGCATTTCCAAAAAAACCATCGGCGGGGTAAGGGCCATACACCATTTTATTTTCACCACTTGCTTTTTGAACGGCAGGCAATATGATGTCTTTATCTTCTGTTCCAATAACGCCGTTATCGCCGGCATGAGGATTAAGTCCAAGAACTGCAATTTTTGGTTTACGGATCCCGAAGTCTTCTACTAAGGATTTATGTAATTGATTTATTTTCGTGTAAATTTTTTCGGTAGTTATCTTTTCGGCAACGTCTTTAACAGGTACGTGTCCTGTTACAACAGCAATTCTAAGATCTTCTGAACACAACAACATTAAGGGTTCGCCACCTAATTTTGCACCCAAATATTCAGTATGCCCAACAAAATTAAATTCCGGACTTTGAATGTTATGTTTATTGATAGGTGCGGTAACAAGTGCATCAATGTTTTTATTTAATAAGGCCTCTGTTGCTTTCTCAAGCGAAATAAGGGCGTACTTTCCGCCAATATCAGAGCTTTTACCCATTTCAATGTTTATCTCTTCTTCATAGCAAACAAACACATTCGGTTTTTTTGTGTTAACCTGAGTGAAATCGCGAATGGGATTAAAATTAAATTCTTCCAGGCCTAATACTTTACGGTAATAAGCAACGGTTTTTTGAGAGCTGAACAAAATCGGAGTGCAAATTTCTGAAAGGCCCGGCTCTATTAATGTTTTTAGAATTACTTCCAAACCAATTCCATTAATATCACCTTGAGAAATTCCTAGTATAATTTTTTCGTCAGACATAATTTAAATGATAATTTTTAATCGCGGATCCAACCTATCAAAGTGATCACATCTTCAGCATCTACCTTTTCCCAGCCGGGTTTATTATTGTTCCAAATTGCTAAGCCCTGCTGATATGATTCTGTGCCAACAATTAATTCTTTTACAAGTCCTATGATCTGATGATCGGTTCTCATATTTTTTAATTGAAAATGATATTTGCCAATTTCTTTACCGTCAAGTTTAATGATATGGCCGTAAGGTTGTGCTTTACACTCTATAGAAAAACCATCCTCCGGATAAGTGAATAGTAATTCTGTAACTGAATTTTTGGCCAGATCAATTAGAAATTTCTTGTCGCCAAACATATAAGTAGACAGGTTATTATCAATTTTTGTAAAATACCCAATGTTATTTTGTTGCTTAATAACGCCTTTACCAACAACTGAAGTAGCTTTTGTAAGTAAATTTACTTTCACAAAAGATATCTCGGTGTTCTCTTTATTGAATTGCGTAAACACAAAATCACTTTTATCTAACCACCAAACTTGCGGATCTGGTTTCCTTCCATCGGAAGTGATGGTTTGGCCCCATCCGGCGTCAGCCATTACCATTACTTTTTTGTCGTTAGGATAAAAATTTAGTTTGTAAGGACTTGTTGATTTGTCAAATTCAATTTCTGTACCGGCTACGGCTTTAAAAAGCAGCGATTTTACTTCACTATATTGATGAGTGTTAAAGTTGTATACTGAGTAAAATTTTCCTTTGAAAACGTCATTAGTAAAATAGATCGCACTGTCATTACTCACTCTAACCAAATTAGCTTTCTGATCGAATAATACTTTTTTATCTTTTAAGTCAATGATGTTTCCAATTCCTGTTATTACGTATCGGTTTTGGTGAATAATATTTGTACCAATGTCTGTTCTTACATAATCTTTATCTTTTTGTTTGCCTTTTACAGTAAGTAATTCTTCGCGGCCCTGGTAAATTCCATTCAAAAAATGGTACGACATTATTTTTTGTCTGAATTCACCTGCGCCATTTGGATCAATGTGTACAACGATCAATGAGTACTTTACGTTTTGCGCCGAAAGTTTATTGCTGCTAATAAAGAACAATACAGTAAGTAAAGCCAAAAGTTTTTTGGCGAACATACTTTTAAAAGTGGGGATTATTATCTTGTTTAAGTTCACAGTAATTACTAATCGTTTTTAGAGAAAAAATCAAACAATAAACGAACACCAACTCCTGTACCGCCTTTTCCTCTGTAACTGTCTTTACCTGTAGTAAAAGCAGGACCTGCGATATCTAAATGGAAATACGGGTAATTGGTGAATTTGGCTAAGAATTTTCCGGCAGTAATTGCTCCGCCGTATGGACCGCCAATATTTTTCATGTCGGCAATATCTGATTTCATTAAGTCATCGTACTCATCCCAAAACGGAAATTCTGCAATTCGTTCGTGAACATTGAAGCCTGATTCTTTTAATTTATCTTTTTGTTTTTCAGAAGCAGTTCCCATCCCTACAATACCGTATTGTCCGATAGCTGCTGCTGCTGCGCCGGTTAAAGTAGCCAAGTCGATGGTTAATTTTGGTTCGTAGCGCTTTGCATAATGTAAAGCATCTGCTAATATCATTCGTCCTTCAGCATCTGAGTTTAACATCTCTACAGTACTTCCATCCATCATTGTAATAATATCGCCGGGTGCAAAGGCATTAAAGCCCGGGCGATTATCTGTTGCAGGAACTAAACCAATTACATGAACATTTAATTTTGCTTTGGCAATTGCATATAGGGTTGCACCAACTGCTGCGGCACCACCCATATCACATTTCATAAGATCCATGCTGTTAGGCGTAGGCTTTAAGCTTAATCCGCCGGTATCATAAACAACACCTTTTCCAACAAGAACATAAGGATTTTTATTTTTTGCATTCTTTGGTTTGTACTCCATGATGGTGAAAGTAGGCGGATCAACACTTCCCTGATTTACAGAAAGTAAACCTCCCATTTTTAGTTGTTGAATTTTAGCTTTGTTAAAGATCTCAACTTTAAATCCGGCTTGCTTGCCAAAATTTTTGAATGCATTTGCAAGATCTGTAGCATTTAAAATATTCACGGGTTCGTTAACAAGGTCGCGGGCTTTGCAGGTAGCATCAACAATGATGTTGAGATTGCTTATTTCTTTATCGCTGCATTTTTTATCAAGAATAGAAATTGCATTTAGAGTATTAATGCTTTTTTTGCCGCTTGGTTTGTGGCGCAAGAACTGATAATTGGCAAGTGCAATACCTTCCGCTAAAGCCAGGCAATAGTCATCATGTCCGCTTTCGTTTACAATGGCGATCTGTTTGCTTTTGTTCGCATTTAAAGTATCGCTAATGGCGCAACCATTTTTGCGTTGAGTTTCTTTTGCTGGGGCTTCTGCTTTTTTTGAATCAACAAGCGTAACAAAGATCAAACGGCCTAAATGATTTACAGAAACAAATTTTTTCTCTTTTTCTTTTATTTCGTTAGCGATATAAGTGGACACAGAATTATCAATTCCGTATTCGGGTTTATTGCTCCATTTTGTGCAAATAATTGCAAGATCAGAACCTTTAGTTATCGAGTTTACCTTTTTTAGAGTTGCCATAGTAAATAGTAAGTTACGAATTTACAAATTTCAATGATTTTAACTAATTTTTCGACCTTAAAATAGTACCTTTGAAAGATGATTATTGACAGTTTGTTGAAACGGGCGCTACAGCTCGATTTTTTGACCATAGAAGAGGGTGTTTTCTTGTTCGAAAATGCCCCTACAAGCGAGTTAATGTTTGTAGCCAACGAGATACGCAATATAAAGAAGAACAATTCCAATAAAGTTACCTGGATAATTGACCGCAATGCCAATACAACCAATGTTTGCACGGCTAATTGCAAATTCTGTAATTTTTACCGTATTCCGGGGCATGCTGAATCCTATATTACTACAATTGAAAGCTATAAAGTTAAAATAGCAGAAACCTTTAAATATGGCGGCGAGCAATTGCTTCTTCAGGGAGGGCATCATCCTGATCTGGGTTTGAGTTATTATGTGAATTTATTCAAAGAGTTGAAATCATTATTTCCTAATTTAAAATTGCACGCACTTGGGCCTCCCGAGATAGCACACATTACAAAACTTGAAAAATCTACTCATACCGAAGTGTTAAAAGCTTTAATGGAGGCGGGTTTAGATAGTTTACCGGGAGCAGGCGCAGAAATATTGAACGACCGCGTTCGCCGACTGATCTCTAAAGGAAAATGTACAGGACGCGAATGGCTTGAAGTGATGCGTGCCGCTCATCAATTGCATTTAACGACTTCTGCTACTATGATGTTTGGGCATGTTGAAACCATTTACGAACGCTTTGAACACTTGGTTTGGTTACGTGATGTGCAGAATGAAAAACCAAAAGATGCCAAAGGTTTTTTAGCTTTTATTCCATGGCCTTTTCAAGATGATGGTACTTTATTAAGACGCGTTAAAGGCGTTAAAAATCATGTCACATCCGATGAATATATTCGCATGCTGGCTTTAAGCAGAATTATGTTGCCGAATATTGAGAATATACAGGCCTCCTGGTTAACCGTTGGTAAAGCTACCGCGCAAATTTGTTTGCATGCCGGTGCAAATGATTTTGGAAGTATCATGATAGAAGAAAATGTGGTGAGTGCTGCAGGTGCTCCGCATCGCTTTACTTACAAAAGCATTCAGGATGCAATAACAGAAGCCGGTTTTGAACCTCAGTTACGCAATCAGCAATACGATTACCGTGAACTGCCTGCGGATATTGAAGAGCAGGTTATTAATTACTAAGATTTTTTTAGCCACCAAGCCACCAAGCCACAATCCCGATAGCTATCGGGATCAACAGAGTTTTTTTAGACACAAAAACACTAAGCCACAAAAGACCACAAAAATTTCAGTGAAATTTAGTGCATTTGTGTTTTAGTGTTGAATTTTATCTGCGTTTATCCGCCTGACCTCTGTTATCCGCGTTCTCTGCCAACCGGCAGGCATTACCTCTAAAAAATCAAAACATCACTTCTTAACTTTTTTAGAACAGTTTCCCGCAGATTTGCACTGATGTTGTAAAAAATCTGCGCACATCTGCGAGTTTTATCCGCGAGAATCTGCGTGAAATAAATCAAAACATAATCCCCAAACTTTTCGGCGGCGGCAATAAATGTTTAGCGCCGTTCTCAGTGATCAGCATTTCATCTTCGATCCTGATTCCGAATTCGCCTACAATATAAATTCCGGGTTCGTTACTCATCATGTTTCTTTTTTCGAGCAAGCGTTTATTTCCACCAACAACATAATACCATTCATGCCCATCCATGCCAATGCCATGTCCTAAACGATGTGTAAAATATTTGTAACCTGGTCCGTAACCCGCATCAGTAATTACTTTTCGGGCAACGGCATCAACTGCTTCAAAACTTTCGCCGGCTTTTGCAAATTTCAAAGCATCTTGTTGCGCTTTTAAAACAATATCAAAAATTTTGTTCATTTTGTCTGTTGCTTTTCCAAAAACTGTAGTGCGGGTAATGTCAGAATCGTAACCTTCTACCGAACAACCTCCGTCGATCAAAACAATATCGTTTTGTTTCAGTCTCACTTCTTTTACCAAACCATGCGGGTGCGCACTTGCTTCTCCAAACAAAACCAAAGCACCCCCTTCAACACTAAATTCTGCAAATAGTTTAGTAATGATCTTTCCAAACTCATGTTCGGTCATTCCTTCTTTCAATTGTTTTACTGCCGCTAAATATACTTCTTTGGTTATGTCGTTGGCGATCTGCATTAACTCGATCTCGTGATCACTTTTTATGGCTCTGCAGCCGGCAGTGATTGATGTAGCGCTTGTGATCTTCAGCTCGGGAATTGCTTTTTGAATATTTTCAGTTACAAAATAACGCGTGGTCTCTTCAATGCCTAATGTTGCATTTTGTAAATTGTTTTCGCTGATTATCTTTTTTATAAGTTCGTACGGACTCTCATTTTCTTCCCAGCAAAATAATTTGGCGCCGCCGGTTTGTTCTTTTGCGCGTGACTCTTCAAATTTTGGAGAGATAAATATTGGTTCGCCACTTTTTAATAATAGCATTCCAAACAAACGTTCCGATCTTCCCCAGCGTGAACCAAAAAAATAATCCAAAGATGTTCCGCCTTCCATGAAAATGGCATCGACCTTGATCTCATTCATTAATTTTTGAGCCTGAACTCTGCGCTGTGCGCGTTCTTCGGCACTTATTGGTTTTATGCGATCGCGGATCTGTTTTATTAAGGCTTCAGGAATTGAACCATTCGCGCTTGAACGATCTTGAGTTTGAGAAAAAGATAATGAGGGGGCAACGGCAGTTAAAGCTGTAAGTGCTCCTGTGGCTTTTAAGAAATAACGTCGTTTCATTTTTAGAATTTATATTTTTTAGGATCAACTCTGGCATCAACAACCGTTACTATTTCAACTCTTCTTTCCTTATGAATGATCCTGTAAATTAAAATGGTTCTTCTTCTAAGAATACATTTCCTGAATTGTTTTTTCTTGGAAATTAAAGGAAAGAAATGTGGATTTTGAGAAATAATATTCAAGTGCTCTTCGAGTTCTTCGAATAATTTAGTGATCACCTTTGGCTCCCACTTTTGTTCCAGGAATATGATCAGATTGTCAAAATTTTTCCGTGCCAGTGGCGACCAAACAACATTCATTATTAGCAATAACGGCCTTTGTATTTTTGCATGACGGTTTTGTGAGAAACGGCCTTGCCTGAATCAAGATCGCGAAGGGCTTGCTCTAATTCAGTTTTTTGTTCTTGTGTTAGTGTATCCCACCAGTCTAAACCATTCTTATTTCTTTTGTCGGAATTCAATAATTCGTAAACAACATTCAATAAAGCATTGTTCTTTGAATTGTCTACTAATTTGTGTAAACTTGATTTAAGTTGGGTTTTAGTCATGATAAAATCTATAAACAAATGTACAAAAAAAGCCCGCTGTTGTCAACGGGCTTTTTTATAAGATCAGTTTTTTTATTTCTTTAAAAGAACTTCATCGATCATACCATAAGCTTTTGCTTCTTCGGCGATCATCCAGCAATCACGGTCGCTATCCGCCCAAACCTTTTCGTAGGTTTGTCCGCTGTGGTGAGAAATGATCTCATACAATTCTTTTTTCAATTTCTGAATTTCGCGAGCTGTAATTTCGATGTCAGATGCTTGTCCTTCGGCACCGCCCATTGGCTGGTGGATCATGATACGTGCGTGTTTTAAAGCAGTACGTTTTCCTTTTGCACCGGCACACTGTAACACAGCGCCCATACTGGCTGCCATACCTGTACATATTGTAGCTACATCAGGGCGAATAATTTGCATAGTATCATAAATGCCTAATCCTGCATAAACAGAACCTCCAGGAGAGTTAATGTAGATCTGAATGTCTTTTTTAGCATCAACCGATTCTAAAAATAATAACTGTGCTTGAACAATATTGGCAACCTGGTCGTTAATACCTGTTCCTAAAAAAATAATTCTGTCCATCATCAAACGCGAGAAAACGTCCATTTGAGCAACGTTTAACTGACGTTCTTCTATAATATATGGAGTTAAAGAGGAAGTTATGTGTGATGTATAGCTGTCATACGTCAAACTGTTTATACCAGCATGTTTGGTGGCATATTTTCGGAATTCATTGTTGTCGAACATAATTTTTTGGTTTTAAGGTGAGTCAAAGTTAATTGTACTTGTGTATTATGCAAATAGTATGCTAAAAGAGTTTTCAACCTATAGTGTCGGATAATTAATCTGTCAAAGCAGATTTAAGGGTTTTATTGTCATAAACTATGCCATAATAACATTGCAATGCTATATTGCTAGTATGTTCTTATGGTTCCGTTCTTAATAATGTAATCTACACCATTAATGTTGAATTTTTTACCGGCGGTTTGAGTGATGATATTCGTAATATCCTGTTCAATGGTATGCACTGAGCCTTTTGTTTTATAGGCAATGTTTAAATAGTCAGGATTTATTTCCATACCCTCATAAACACCACATAGTAATACATGCACCGGAACTTTTACACGAGAGAGTAAGGCTATATCACGCACTTTAGCCCAGTTATCGGCAATTAAAACCACGTTCTCGATCTTATTATTTTTTCTTAAACCATATAAAATAGATTCAATCACATTTTCAGGTGCATCGCCACCGGTACCGTTTTTAATAGTTAAATTCATTGCCCTTACTAGGTCATCTACATTTCTTGCTGTACAATAATAGGTGCCGCCGGTTACCCCGTTCTTTTTTAACTCTTCTTTCTTATTGTCACCATCGTTAAAAAAGACAAAGCTTTGTCGCAAAGAATCATTTAAAAAATGCAATTTTAACCAGGTACTTATTTGCTGTGCGTATGGGTACATACTTCCGGTAAGATCAGCCACGATCAATTTCTTTTGCCATTTTGTGTTTCGCTGAAAAACTCTGTATACGATGTTAACGCTGGTATCGCTAAAATTTGGTTTAAGATCTGTAGTTGCATCAGTACTTCGACTTTCAAAACTGAAATGGCCGCGACGGTCGTACACCTTGTAATAACCATCTAAATTTCCTTTTTTATAATAGCCTTCTGCTTTTCTGATCCCATTACTGTAATACTCTATTTCAACACCTTCTTTTACTCCTTTTTTAAAGGTCTCAACAAAATCTTTACGACATTTTTTTGAGTAGTGAATGGATGTTCCGTCAAGTTTATCTTCTTTATAATATTCTTCCTTTTCAACACAATCCGGCGAATCGTACCATATGATTTCGAGACCATCTTTTAAATTATTTAAATAAGATGTTTCACTTTTAAGATCGCCGTTGCTCCAGAATTCACGCCAAACGCCTTGCTTCATGTTGTTCATGTCGATAGCATTTATGGTATCCTGATCATGTACTTTATAGCTTATGTATTGGGCTTTAAATGAAGCAAAACCCAGCATAAAAACTGTAAAAAAATT
>JANYIQ010000301.1 GCA_025362575.1 Bacteroidia bacterium | reverse complement strand
TTGCAAAATGGAAATCTCCAGTTTTATATACTGTACGGAGTAGTTTTTATTTTGCTTGTGTTGGGTATTCCATTTTTATTCGATTATGTTAAATCATTAATTAAATTTTTTAACCAGATATAAAGAATGATAAGTTTTATTCTAATTATTTTGTCAAGTATCTTTTTTGCAGGGATTATAATCCGCACTAAAAGTATAACTTCTGGTCGCAAAGGCCCCGGAATTTTCCAGCCGTTAAAGGATATTATTCGCCTGTTTAGGAAAGGCGCAGTGTACAGCAAAACCGCCAGTTTCATTTTTCAGATTGCTCCAAGCGTTTATTTTGCATCCATTGTTATGGCTATTATGGTGATTCCCTTTGGTCAATATAAAGGAATCATATCCTTTGAAGGCGATTTTGTATTTTTTGCTTATGTACTTGGTACAGGGAAATTTTTCAGCATTATTTCTGCCTTGGACACAGGCAGTAGCTTTGGAGGAATGGGGGCAAGCCGGGAAGCTCTATTCTCTATGTTTGCAGAGCCAGCTTTTTTTATTCTTATGGGGTCTTTTTCTTTGCTTACAGGGCACACGTCTTTTCAACAAATTTTCGCTTCATTGCATTTTGGGTCTTATATATCTTACATACTTGGCACATTGGCAACATTTGTTTTGGTGATGATTACGGTAGTCGAAAATAGCCGAATGCCTATAGATGACCCCAATACACACCTGGAACTCACCATGGTTCATGAAGTGATGATTCTGGATAACAGTGGTTTTGATTTGGGAATGATTTTATACGCAACCAATCTGAAATTTGCTATGTATGGTGCGTTAATTGCAAACCTGTTTATGGGCAGTTTCCCGTTATACCTGTCTATGCCCATATTCTTCGGGATTCAGATACTCTTCGCGATAGCAGTTGGAATTCTTGAATCTTTTACAGCAAGATTCCGTATGAATCATAATGCTCAATATATACTGGCATTATCATCGGTCTCTTTATTAATTTTTTTGGGTGTGTTACTGGTATTAGGGCAGTTTAGTTAACTAATAAAACTAATTTACCATCATGACAAATGTATTATTAATAATATTCACTATTTCGCTTCTTTACCTGGGCATTGCTCACCGCCTGCTCACTTATATTAAAATTCTTGCATTTCAAGGAATAATACTTTTCGGAATTGCTTTTATTGAGCTTATTCAAATCAATGCCCTTAACCTGGCATTTGTTTTATTGGAAACCATCGTCTTTAAAACGCTGGCTATACCATTATTTTTGAATTATGTGATGAAAAGAAACAGGATTACACGGGATGCAGAGCCCTTTTTACCAAATTTTATATCGCTTATTATCATTACCCTGATCATTATTGCTACTTTTATTTTATCCAATGCCATTGCGGATTCAAGGATAAGTAAGATATATTTTGTGGTGTCCCTCTCCACACTATTTACCGGATTATACATTATTGTAACCCGAAATAAAATCATAACCCATGTAATGGGATACCTGGTGATTGAAAACGGTGTCTTTATTTTATCCCTCGCAGTAGGTAATGAAATGCCTATGTTGGTAAATCTTGGTATACTGCTAGACATTTTTGCCAGTGTTTTCCTATTGGGAATATTTGTAAACAGGATTGGAGACGTGCTGAAAGATGTTGATGTGGGCCAGTTAAAAAACTTAAAGGATTAGCAACTAATAATAAAAAAGAATGATAGGAATATATTTAGTAGGTGCATTCACTCTAAGTAGCTTATTATTTTTTAACAGGAACCGGGTATTAAATTATCTGTTTATTATTATTTTCCTGGTTTTGCAAATTTGGTTTACGGTTTATGAATACAGGCATATTAACACAATTGAATTACATTATTTTAGTGCAGATGCATTGGGCATTCTGCTGCTGATAACCCTAAGCATTATCAGTATCCCTGCGATGTATCACAGTTATGTTTTTCTTTCAAAAAACAAAGAGAACCCAAGGCACAGAGCCATTTATTTTTCAGCAATGGTTGTGTTGCTTACTGCCATCAGTGCTGCTTATCTTGCTAACCATATTGCGGTTACCTGGATTTTTGTCGAACTCACCACTCTGAGCGCTTCTGCCCTCGTATATCATCGTAGAAACAACCGTTCACTGGAAGGCACCTGGAAATATGCTTTTGTTGGTGCCATCAGTATTACACTGGTATTTATCGGTATACTTTTTTTGAGTTTCACAATGCAGCAGGCAGGCACTGATGATCTTTCATTTGCAGTATTAATAAAGAAAGCACCTAAACTGAATATATTTTGGTTGCGGCTGGCTTTTATTTTTATTTTCACCGGATTTACCTTTAAATTAGGGCTGGTACCTATGTACACAGCGGGTATTGATGCAAAGGATAAAGCTCCCTCTCCCGCAGGCGCTTTACTCTCCAGTGTCTTGATGAATGCTGGATTTGTTGGACTTTTTCGTTTATATACAGTTATTGCAAATTCACCTATACAGGGTTGGGCCAATCATGTTATCCTGATAGCTGCAATCCTATCCGTTTTTGTGGCAACCGTTTATATGACTAAAGTGAAAAATATAAAGCGAATGTTTGCCTACTCCAGTATTGAACACATGGGTATTGTCATGCTGGGAATTGTAGCCGGTGGTGTAGGTTACTATGCAGCGATTTTACATATTATTTTACACGCTTTTGTTAAATCAAGCCTGTTCTTTCAGATGGGACAGATATACCGGATTTATAAAAGCAAGAGTATTTATGACGTAGGCAATTATTTTAAATATAATCTTACCGGATCCATAGTGATGCTGCTGGGTTTCTTTTTTGCAACAGCCATGCCCCCATCCGGTTTATTTATCAGCGAATTTCTGGTTTTTAGCGCATTGTTTGAAGCTAATTATCTGCCGGTATTGATTCTAGTAATGATTCTTCTAACGATGATTATATGGGCATTCGGGAAAAACATCTTTAAGTTATTATTTTCTCCAGCCGTTTATTTTAAGGAAGATAATATTGAAAGAATAAACCCGTCGGAATCAATATCACAATTTATTTTACTGGGCTTAGTTGTTTACCTCGGGCTGAACCCGCCACAAGAATTTGTAACTCTCATACAGGAGGCAATTAAAAACCTACCACATTGATATGAATTATATAAGTCTTAAAAATAATCAAACCATTCCCACCTCTTCTATACCGGAGTTGGATTACTCCTCATTTTTAGAGCTAAATGTTTTTTCTTTAATAAAAGGTTTAAATTCTCATTGTCTGAACTATTTTGGATTTCCACATGTTGGTAAACTCAAGCTTATTTGTTGTATTGCCAATGACGAATTAAACGTTATCAATATCTCATCATCTATGGTAGATGTAAAACAACCATTACCTTCTTTTACAAAACATAACCTTGTATTTGAAAAATTTGAACGGGAAATTCACGAAAATTATGGGATAACTTATACTGATCATCCGTGGCTCAAACCGGTACGTTTTCCTTTCGACCGGTTCAATAATAATATATCGATCGCGGATTATCCCTTTTTTAAAATTGAAAGCGAAGAATTGCATGAGGTGGGTGTAGGGCCCATACATGCCGGTATTATTGAACCGGGGCATTTTCGATTTATTTGTAATGGAGAACA
>JANYIQ010000286.1 GCA_025362575.1 Bacteroidia bacterium | reverse complement strand
CTTTGGAGGTGGGGCAGGGCAAACTAATTCACCTGTTATGACAGGATTCACATACGAAGGTGCAACTTGGGGCGCTAATGGACAGTTTACCGTAATTCCATTAACTTCTTTATCTTATCCCGCAGGTTCAATTGTTACATTAACAAGCAACTCTCCTGTTTGTTCAGGGAACACTTTATTATTAGCCTGTGCTGCAATAACAGGTGGAACATATGCATGGTCAGGACCTAATTCATTTAGTTCAGCTATTCAAAACCCAACGATTACCAACGTTACACTTCCTTCTTCCGGTATTTACACAACAAGTATTATTGCAGGCACGTGTGCGGCAGTCAGCAATACGCTGGCCGTTACCGTTAATGCTTGCACCGGTATTGCAGAATTAAATAAGGATATCGAAAATTATTCGGTGTTTCCAAATCCAAGCCAAGGAAACTTTACCGTGAAGGCAAACGTTGGTTCTGAGATACGTGTTTACAATGCCATTGGCGAATTAATGTTGATCACAGAAATAGCGATGAACGATCAATGCAAGATCAACTTAAGTAATAAATCGAACGGAATTTATTTTGTTACAATTAAAGATGAAACTAAATTGGTGACAAAGAAAATAATTAAGGAATAATTATTCTTTGATGACAGTGCCTTTACCCGAATATTTAAAATTAATGGCAAAAGGATTTCCCGAATAAAAAACATTTCCGCTTGAGTAAATATCTCCTTCAAAAAGTCCATTTTCAGGGGCTTTCACATGGGCATTGCAAACTGAATTACTGGTTATGTACATATAGCTTGTAACATTGCAATCTTTCATGTCCAATATGTTTGTTCCAAACAAATTATTGAAACTGTTGAAGGTGTTTCCTGTAACATAAACATCACCGTTTCCATGCGATGAAGTTTTTAAGGTGTAAGAATTCACATTCAGATGAACATCGCCCGAACTTTCAAGATAAACACTTATAGTATCTTCAACAAGGGTATTATTGCAGTAAATGGTTCCAACACCTTTATTCTCGAGGTAATGAAAATGAGGCGCCGTAATGTGAACGGATATTTTCCGGGTTTGACTTCTTATGAAATTAAAATCATTCTCATTTTTTATACTGAGTGTTGAGTCTTCATCAACAATTGTAATAATACCGATATGTAAATTTTTTCCGGCAGTAACCTTCACTTCAAACACAGGGCCTTGTGTAAGGTAAACATCGATCTTGTTGTATAGTTTTATCTTGTTGAAACCGGAAACCTCTCTTATGCGCGTTTCATCCTTACCCGTTGGCTTGAACAGATCATTACCATGATCTTTTTTGCAACCGTAAAATAGGATCGCAAACACAAAAACGCTAGTTATGTTTTTAATCTTTAACATGTTTCTTTTTTGCGAAAGACAATCTATAACCAATTCCGTAATCAAAATGATAAGCTACACCAAAATGCGTTTTTAATCCGAACTGAACCACTAAGCCTTTTGGACCTGTATACCTAACTCCCATGCGGTGAAAAAACATTCCTTCAGGACTGATCTTTGCACCAACATAATAACCCCATTCAATCGGTAAACTGATGCGGCCAATGGAGTAGGCGTATGCTAATTTCGGACCAACACGGATCTTATCGCTAAAACTAGCCGGAGGAATGTTTTTTTCTTTCAGATCCTCAAGGTATAATTCTTCATAGTAAAGATCCGCACCTAATCCAAGTTTATTGGTATTACGTTTATTGAAATAATAGTTGAAGGATAAAGTATAGTTTGAATATTTTGGTCCCCCTGGATTACCGGTTTCGTTAAAACCATAACTTGCCCATACTAATAATTCGTGACGCGAAGGAGCAACAGTATTGGAATCTACAAAAGTTGGCACATCCTCTTCATCATTTAATTTATAATTCAATCCCATGTTCAGTGAAATTAAATTCAAGCCAAGGTTCGGAACTTTACCACGCCCGTTACTCATATGGCTTAATGAAAAGCCGGGTTCGAGTCGTAATTTTTTACTCAAATTCATTTGCCAGAACCATCTAAATCCTACAAAGGCATTCCAGTGACTGCCAATGGCAATGTTCTTATGATTGGTTTCTGCATCAAAGGATTTTGTTAGGTATGAAAGCCCCCAGCTTAAACGCATGTATAAGCGGCTTGGTTTTACTTTTTCGTTCAATGGAATTTCTATAAAGGGAGCTACTGCAATGCTTTGCCCCAGAACATCAGGATTGCGGAAGGTCATTAAGTTGACCATTATCCCAACTTCAGGTTTATTGTTTTCTAAATGCCATAATTTAGAACCATTGGTGGGTTTTACAAGATCAAATTCATACATAGGGACCCAACCTCTGATAAGGTCTCCAATGGCCAAACGATGCTGTAAAATAAAACCGTAATTAAAGGCAGTTTTTATATACCATTTTTTATTACCGGTAATACCATTCTGAGCAAAGGCGCTAAAGCCTATGAAAACAAGTAAAAAATATTTAACAATAGTTTTCAAGAAGTGCTGCAAAAATACAAAATTTAGCTCCATATTTAGTTAAATTTGCAAAGCATGAACGAAAAATTAAAGGCTTTTGAGCGCCTTTTAAATGTAATGGATGATCTTAGGGAGAAATGCCCCTGGGACAAGAAGCAAACCATTGAAAGCTTGAGGCATTTGACCATCGAAGAAACCTTTGAATTAAGCGATGCTATTTTGAAGAATGATGTTACTGAACTTAAAAAAGAGTTAGGTGATATTTTGCTTCACATTGTTTTTTATGCCCGCATTGCAAGCGAAACCGATCAGTTTAACATTGCTGATGTAATGAATAGCCTTTGCGATAAGCTTATTTACAGGCATCCGCACATTTACGGTGAAGTAAAAGTTGAGAATGCCGAAGAAGTAACGCAGAACTGGGAAAAATTAAAGCAAAAAGAAAAAGGCGGTAACAAAACAGTTCTTTCAGGTGTGCCAAACAGTATGCCTGCCTTATTAAAAGCATACAGGATACAGGAAAAGGCCAGAGCAGTTGGTTTTGATTGGGATAAGCCTGAACAGGTGTTTGAAAAGGTAAGAGAAGAAATTGAGGAATTACACACAGAAGTTGAATCGGATAAGTTGGAACAATCGAAAATTGAAGATGAGTTTGGTGATGTTTTATTTTCATTGATCAATTATGCACGATTCTTAAAGGTGAATCCTGAAGATGCATTGGAAAGAACCAATAAAAAATTCATCAAACGTTTTGGTTACATGGAACAAAAAATAAAGGAGCAGGGCAAGCAAATAGAAGACTGCACACTGGCCGAAATGGATGTATTCTGGAACGAAGCCAAAACCCTGTGAATTGAAAGACTTTCTTAAAAATAACTGGTTGTTTTACCTTGGATACTTTTTTCTGGTTTTCTGGGTGGTTTACTATTTGTGTTCTTATAACAAGATCGATATTCATTTAAAAGTGAACACGCTTGTTGGAAATCCGGTAATTGATAATTTCTATAAGTATTTCACGCATCTTGGAGATGGCGTTTTTGCATTACTTCTGGCTCTTTTTATTGCGCTATATAATGTAAGAAGCGGTCTTTATATTTTACTATCCTACGCTGTGTCCGGAGGCATTTCTGCAGTACTTAAAAGTTGTTTTACCGGAATGAATCGTCCGCATTTAATTTTTGACG
>JANYIQ010000284.1 GCA_025362575.1 Bacteroidia bacterium | reverse complement strand
GTTTTGAAAATGACCGATTCCTAAGAACTGATTTTTTGCAGAAAATATTTCCACAAGATCGCCATCTTTTAAATTGGCATCCTTAATTTTTATGGCGCCCGAAAACACCCATGGATGCTGACGAAGAAGCGACACTTCTTTTCCGTTATGTAATATTATTTTTTCGTAGGTCATGTTTATTTTTTAGTCGCTAAAGGCACTAATTTTTCACTAATTAAAATTTAACCATTTGTGCTTATTCGTGTTCCCGATAGCTATCGGCATCGCGGTAAATTTAATTTGTTTGATCTTCCCGGTATTACCATTATTAACCCTCTCAAACCTTGATAATTAGCTATTTATTTTATAACTTGCTGCAAATTTAAGAATAATGAGGAAAGCCATTCTTATTTTATTGAGCATTTTTAACTTTTGCTGCGTTGTTGGCCAGGTTAGTCTTACCGCTAACTTTCCCGCCTCATTAACTCAGGGAAATGCAGTTTTAGTTGATGTTAAGATCAGTAAAGGAAACGCCATCAATTTTGCGAAATACCAGATGGATGTTCCCGAAGGACTTGTTGTTACTGAAATTGACTCGAAAGGTGGCAATTTTACCTTTGAAAATAATCGCGCTAAAATTGTTTGGGTATCCATTCCGCCTGAGCCTGAATTAACCATTAAAGTTAAAGTATATCCAAGTGGCTCTTCGCCCCCATCGGCAACTATATCACAGCGACTTGCTTTCTTACAAGAAGGCTCTAAGAAAGAAATTGAAGCCCCAACCGTTATTATTACAATTTTGGGTGCCGAAAACATTATGGGTACCCATAAAAAAGCCCCCCTTGACCCTAAAGAAGCGCCTGTAGTGGCGGCCAAAGAACCTGCTAAAACCGAGTCGAAACCGCTTACTACAAGCGAACCAGAGAAGCCAATTGCAAGAACTGAAGCCCCAAAAGTGGCAGAACCCGTTAAAACAGAACTTGTAAAAGTTGAACCGGTAGCCAAAACGGAGACTCCAAAGGCAGAACATGTTAAAACCGAAGCACCTAAACCTGCAGAACCTGCAAAGGCGGAACCCGTGAAAGCTGCACCGGTGGCTAAAACTGAAGCCCCTAAGCCTGTAGAAACTCCTAAGGTAGAGCCGGTAAAAGCAGCTCCTGTGGTAAAAACAGAAGCAGTGGCGGTTACAACCGATCTTGTATACAAAGTTCAATTAGCTGCTTCACCCTCTGAATCGGTTAAAGATAAATTCGTAAGTTTGGGGGGCGGTTTAACAACCTCAAAGGAAGATGGTGCGTATAAAGTATTGTACGGAACCTATAATACGAAAGAAGACGCGCTTAAAGCCCGCGAAGAGCTTATTGCTAAAGGCTTTACTGGATTTTTAGTAAAATATCAAAACGGAATAAGAGTAAAATAAAATAAACACTATGGAAAATCACAAGTCAATACTCGTTGTTTTTAGTCTATTTGGACTATTTATGTGGACCTCATGTGCTAAAACATGGAGTTGCTCATGCGAAGTTGGTACAGGCGGCGGAGTAGCAAATACCGGAAGCAGCGCCACTTATACAGCTACCATTAAAAATAAGAAAAAGGCCGATGCACAAAACAAGTGCGATGAAGTAGGTAAAGAACACGTTACCAACGGAACCTACGTTTGCCATGTAGAATAATACGAAGCAATTAGTTCATATTTAAAGTGTCAGCTTGTCATAAACAGGCTGACATTTTTCATTATTAGGGGCCCTAAACTGTAATATTTACTTAAAATGGCGATTTTAGCGGATTGGCACATTTTTAGCTTAATTTAGGTGGGCAAATTTGAGTATGAGACAATGCAATAATGCAAAAAAATCGAACTCAAATCAATAATTTAATGCCCATTAACTAATTATCAAATTAACTAATTATCAAATTAAAAGATTATGGCAAAAGTAAGCGTAAAACCATTGGCCGACAGAGTGCTGGTTGAGCCGGCAGCGGCAGAAACAAAAACAGCCGGAGGTATTATCATACCTGATACTGCTAAAGAAAAACCAATGAAAGGGAAAGTAGTAGCAGTAGGAACCGGAAAAAAAGATGAACCTATAACCGTTAAAGTTGGCGATAACGTATTGTACGGAAAATACGCAGGTACCGAGATCACTGTTGAAGGAAAAGAACTTTTAATAATGAGAGAAAGCGATATTTACGCGATAATCTAAATGGTGAGTTGGTGAATTTTGAATTGGTGAATTATTCTCCTCTTCAAAGACCAAATCACAAAAAAAATAATTATAACTCACAAAATCACTAATTCACAAATCACAATTATTATGGCAAAAGACATATCATTTAACATAGAAGCACGCGATGCATTAAAACGCGGTGTTGACGCTTTAGCAAACGCAGTTAAAGTAACATTAGGCCCTAAGGGACGTAACGTAATTATCGACAAAAAATTTGGTTCGCCTCAAATTACAAAAGACGGCGTAACGGTGGCAAAAGAAATTGAACTAAGCAATCCTGTTGAAAATATGGGTGCTCAGCTTTTAAAAGAAGTTGCTTCTAAAACTGCCGATGCTGCAGGTGACGGTACAACTACCGCTACCGTATTAGCTCAGGCAATTGTTACTGCAGGTTTAAAGAACGTTGCAGCAGGCGCCAATCCAATGGATCTTAAACGCGGAATTGACAAAGCAGTTATTGCTGTTGTAGAAAATTTACGCAAGCAGTCTCAAACAATTGGTAACGACAATAAAAAAATTGAACAGGTTGCAACTATTTCTGCAAACAACGATAGCACTATAGGAAAATTAATTGCTGAAGCTATGGCTAAAGTAAAAAAAGAAGGTGTTATCACAGTTGAAGAAGCTAAAGGAACTGATACTACTGTTGAGGTAGTGGAAGGTATGCAATTCGATCGTGGTTATATCTCTCCTTACTTTGTAACTAACAGCGAAAAAATGGAAGCTGAGTTACAAAATCCTTACATATTAATATATGATAAGAAGATATCT
>JANYIQ010000198.1 GCA_025362575.1 Bacteroidia bacterium | reverse complement strand
CATTGCCCTCGGTAACATTGGGGTTGTTTACCTAGACATTGGCGATCAAACCAAAGCACTGGATTATAACTTACAAAGCATAAAAATAAAAGAGCAGCTAAAGGATTATACCTCTGTGCAAAACAATTATTACAACATTGGTTTAATTTATAAAGAAATAGGCGAGCTGGATAAAGCACTTGCCGCCATGGAAAAAAGTTTGGAGTATTCCAAAATTTCCGGCGAAACATTCTCACAAGGCGCAACTTATAATGGAATGGGTATTGTTTTAAAGTCGAAAAAACAATTTGATAAAGCCCTTTATTATTATAGAAAAGGCATAGAAGTGTGTGTGCAAAATGGAAATGACTATATATTAAGTGAATCGTATAATGATATTGGCTCACTCTATCAGATAATAAAACAATACGACTCGGCACTTTTTTACCTGAATAAAAGTTTAAACATTGCAAAAAAATTAAATTACAGATCAGGAATAGCTAATTGCCTTGCCAGTCTATCTTCTTGTTATGAGAACATAAAACAATATAAAGTTGCTATTTCCTTTGCCGAACAATCTTTGGCTACAGATGATAATCTGGGTAATGCCGAATTTTGCTATCAATTACTTGCAGATAGTTACAGTCATTTAGGCCAGTATAAAGAAGCTTTACACTTCACTTTAAAGCATATGAAAACCAATGATACTTTGATCAAAATAAATAAAATAAAAGATCTGATCAAACTTCAGTTGCAGTTTGACTATGATAAAAAAGTACTGGCCGACAGCGTTAAGTTTTCGGAACAGGAAAAAGTAAGTGCTGCAAAAGTTGAAGTGGCCAATACCAAACTCGAAAAAGAAAAAATAGCCCGCTACGCCTTAATTTTCGGTCTATTTGCACTTATAGTCTTCTCTTACTTCATTTACACACGCTTTAAACTCATAAAAAAACAGAACATAATCATCGACGCTCAAAAAAAAGAGACTGAAAATCAAAAACACCTCATAGAAGAAAAACAAAAAGAAATACTGGATAGTATTAATTACGCGAAGCGGATTCAATACGCCTTATTGGCCAGTGATAATCTCTTGCAGCAAAATTTACCGGCGCATTTTGTTCTGTTTAAACCCAAGTCAGTTGTAAGCGGCGATTTTTACTGGGCCACTCCTACCCCCGATGGTTTTATATACATAACTGCCGATTGTACAGGCCATGGTGTTCCCGGAGCATTTATGAGTTTATTGAACATCAGTAAGCTGAGTCAAACCATTAACGAAAATAAAATTACCAGACCCGATCTGATCCTAAACAACGTACGAACCGAAATTCTAAAGGCTCTTAATCCTGCCGGAACTATTGAAGAAAGCAGAGATGGCATGGATGCGGTTTTATGTAAATTAGATCTGAAAAAAATGCAGTTAGATTATTCTGCCGCCAACAATGCTTTTTACATTATCAGAAATAATGAGATCCTGGTTTACAAAGCCGATAAAATGCCGGTTGGTAAGGGGCACGACGATTCCATTTTATTTACCAATACTACGGTTGCTTTACAAAAAGGAGATACCATTTATACATTTACCGATGGTTATGCCGATCAGTTTGGCGGACCTAAAGGAAAAAAATTCAAATACAAACAGCTCGAAGAACTGCTATTATCCATAACCAAAGAATCCTTAACAAAACAATCGGAAATACTGGATCAGAAGTTTAACGACTGGAAAGGTGATCTGGAACAAGTGGATGACGTTTGCATTATCGGCGTAAAAATTTAAAACTCAAATATGGATTGGTCAGCATCATTAAAACCGCTTCTTGCCAAATACAAAGGCAAAAAACATCCCTTAAATTACGATAATATTTACCAGTTACTGGTGGCCGTAATTTTATCGGCACAGGATAGCGATAAGCACATTAATGAACTGGCGCCTGCTTTTTTCAAAGCCTTTCCTGATATGAAGTCGCTGGCCAGAGCAGATGCCGAGGCCTTATTCCCATTTATCAGTAAGATCCGCAATTTTGGAAATAAAAGTAAATGGCTTCTGGATCTGGCTAAAAAGATAAAAGATGATAAGAACATTCCGCTTACAATGGAAGCATTAATTGAGCTTCCGGGCATCGGACGTAAATCAGCTAATGTGATCATGCGTGAAGCAGGAGTTAAAGCCGAAGGTATCATTGTAGATCTTCATGTATTAAGAGTTGCTCCTCGTTTAGGAATTGCGGCGGGCACTGATCCTAAAAAAATGGAGAAACAGATCATGGATGTGATCCCTGAAAAAGACTGGGGACAAATAGGCATGGCCATTTCTTTTTTAGGAAGAGAAACCTGCAGGCCAACAAATCCTAATTGTGCCGAGTGCGTTGTAAATAAAAGCTGTGCGTATTACAAGTCGAAATAAATTTCCCGAAATTTTAAATTGAACTAAAAAACAAAACCCCGATATACTCAGGTACATCGGGGTTTGCATAATGCATTAAAAAATTAATGACTATTTCAAATGTTTAGAAAGGTGTTTTCCCATTTCGAACATTGATACTTGATCTTTTCCTGAGAAAATTGGTTTCAATTTAGAATCAGCATTGATCATACGACGGTTCTTTTTGTCTTGCAAGTTATTTGCTTTGATGTAAACCCATAATTTCTTAACAACCTCTGTACGAGCCATTGCTTTGTTACCTACTACTTCTCCTAAAGCTGCGCTTGGAGTGTATGGTTTCATTAAACCTGCTCCGGCTTTACGGGCTGATTTTTTAGCAGGAGCTTTTTTTGCTTTTTTAACTGCTTTTTTTGCAGGCGCTTTTTTCGCTGCTTTCTTTACTGCTTTTTTTGCAACTTTTTTAGTTGCTTTTTTTGCTGCTTTTTTTGCCATTGTTTTTGTTTTTTAGATTAAATATTTATTCTAAAACAAATATATATTATTTTCTTTCTCTATATACAAAAGCAAATAAAATACATATAAATACTTATTAAGAATTTTTGAAGTGTTGTTGAAAACCGAAAACCGAAATTTACAAAGGGGATTTCGTGATTTTTGAAGAAAATTAACTGTAACCGAAATTTTTCAAACGGTTATCGTTGCTTCTCCAATCTTTATCCACCTTAACGAAAAGCTCAAGGTAAATTTGTTTTCCGAAGAATTTCTCGCATTCTAACCTGGCTTCGGTGCCGGTTTTTTTAAGCGCGGCCCCCTTGTTTCCAATGATGATCCCCTTCTGACTATCACGTTCTACAAGGATATCCGCCTGAATACGGATAATCTTCTCTTCTTCTTTAAAGGAGTTCACTATGATCTCAACACTGTATGGGATCTCCTTTTTATAGTTCAGGAGTATTTTTTCGCGGATGATCTCACTCACAAAAAAGCGTTCCGGTTTATCGGTAATGGCATCCTTATCATAAAAGGCTTCGGCAACAGGTAAAAGCTCAACTAAGCGATTCATCACCTTATCGAGGTTAAATTTTTCGAGGGCAGAAATAGCCAGTAGTTCTGCATTTGGAAGCTTTACGCGCCACTCCTCAGCTTTCTGAGCCAATTTTTCTTCGGTGCTCACATCAATTTTATTGATCAGAAGCAAAACCGGAGTTTTGGTGTTTTTAAGCTTATTCAAATACACTTCCTCCAACTGTATATCTTCAAAAACATCGGTTATAAGCAAGAATACATCTGCATCCGTTAAAGCAGTAATAACGAAATGCATCATTCTTTCCTGCAATTTGTAACTGGGTTTTAAAATACCGGGAGTATCCGAAAACACGATCTGGTAATTATCGGCATTTACAATACCCATAATACGGTGACGGGTGGTTTGTGCTTTAGAGGTAATAATGCTTAATCGCTCGCCAACTAAAGCATTCATTAGTGTTGATTTACCTACATTAGGGCAACCAATAATGCTTACAAAGCCCGATTTATATGGAGTTACAGAAGTGTTGATAAGATTTATTTTGTTTACAAAGAAAGTAAATATATCTTTGCGACGCAATAAATCAGACGTTAATTAACCAAAGATATAGTGCGGGATAGAGCAGGGGTAGCTCGTTGGGCTCATAACCCAAAGGTCGGATGTTCGAATCATCCTCCCGCTACCGAGGCGGAACTTTCTAATAACAATTTAGAGGTTCCGCTTTTATTTTCCCCTGAAGCCTTTGATAAATCAGAGATTAGCGCGAACACAGAATTTATTTCTTTGGTTCGATAACTCTCATTTTTTGCATCATAACCTAAACCACTCGGAAAAAGGGTGTTTTGGAAAATTTGTTTTTGGTAATAATCTCCCATGTCCCAAACTTTCACGAAGTTAGAAGCTAATTTGCAGGTGTAATTTATCAGCTCTTTCGGGTTCGATAAGTTT
>JANYIQ010000259.1 GCA_025362575.1 Bacteroidia bacterium | reverse complement strand
AAAGATGTATACGAAAAAATAAAAGTAAATACATTGGCACAAGTTCGTGGCACGGTGCAGGCCGATATTTTAAAGGAAGATCAGGCACAAAACACTTGTATTTTCAGTACAGAGTTCTCGTTGAAAGTAATGGGCGATGTGCAGCAGTATTTTATCGATAACAACGTTCGTAATTTTTATTCAGTTTCAATCAGCGGTTATCACATTGCTGAAGCCGGTGCTAATCCTATATCTCAGCTGGCATTTACTTTAGCGAACGGATTTACTTTTGTAGAATATTATCTGAGTCGCGGTATGGATATTAACTCCTTCGCGCCAAATCTATCTTTCTTCTTCAGTAATGGTATCGATCCTGAATATTCTGTGATCGGTCGTGTAAGCCGCCGTATATGGGCTAAGGCCATGAAACATAAATACAATGCCAATGAAAGAAGTCAGATGTTGAAATATCATATTCAAACATCAGGAAGAAGTTTGCATGCGCAGGAAATTGATTTTAACGATATCAGAACTACATTGCAAGCATTGTATGCTATTTACGATAATTGTAATTCATTGCACACCAACGCTTACGATGAAGCGATCACAACACCTACAGAAGGAAGTGTACGCAGAGCAATGGCCATTCAATTAATTATTAATCGCGAATTAGGTTTAGCGAAGAACGAAAATCCTTTGCAAGGTTCATTCATCATTGAAGAATTAACAGATTTAGTTGAAGAAGCAGTGTTAACTGAATTCGATAGGATCAGTGAACGTGGCGGAGTTTTAGGGGCCATGGAAACCATGTATCAGCGCGGAAAAATACAGGAAGAAAGTTTGTATTACGAAACATTGAAACATACGGGGGAGTATCCTATTATTGGTGTAAATACATTTTTATCAAGTGCGGGTTCACCAACAATTATTCCTCAAGAAGTTATTCGCAGTACAACCGACGAAAAAGAATTCCAGATCAAAACAGTGCAAACCCTCTGGAAAGGTGCTGGCGACAAAGGACCACAGATGTTGAAAGATATTCAGCAAACTGCGATTAAGAATGGAAACATTTTCGATTCCTTAATGGAAACCGTAAAATATTGTTCTTTAGGTCAGATCACTCAGTCCTTATTTGAAGTGGGCGGGCAATACAGAAGGAATATGTAATTTATGTCATCACTCATTTTATTAAGGGGCCTTCCCGGTAGCGGAAAATCAACCTTGGCTGCAGAGTTGAGTGAGAACGGGAAATATCCGGTTTTTTCGGTAGATGACTATTTTACTGATCCCGTTACAGGTGATTATCATTTCGAGTTTGATAAGAATCACCTTGCCTATAAACAATGCGAAGAAAATGCAGGTCTTGAAATGGAACAGGGGGTAGCAAAGATCTTTGTGGATAACACATTTACACTGGAGTGGGAGATGGAGCCTTATTTTAAACTGGCATCTCAATACAAGTATAAATTGTTTGTTGTCACCGTTGAGAATCGTCATGGTAACAAGAATATCCATAACATTGGTCACGAACAACTTGAAAAAATGGCGGCTAAGTTTAAAGTGTGTCTCATGTAAATTCTGATCATTATCAAATAGCATATTGATTAATGTCATTATTATAATTCCTCAATTCATTAACTTTGCTTTATGGATTTACTTTCCACCATTATTAAATACTTAGTAGTAATTGCTTTGGGTTTCGGCGTATTCTATTTTGACGATTTGGAGTTCTTTGATACGGTTTTTTCCAAGATCGTTTTACTTACAATATGTTTTGGAAAGTGTTTTTATTTCATTTACGAGAGTTATAAAAAAATTCTCGAAACCAACGATAAAAACATTCCATATCACAATTTTTTAATATTTATGGCAGTGAACGTTTCCTTAATGGTAATCTCTTTTGGGGTTGATAATTACTGTTTATATAAAATGGAACCGGCATCTTATTCCGGTTTAAATGGAAATTATAATGAATTTCATGTAATATTTGAGTTCTTTTATTACAGTTTACTGGGCTTTACTAACTTTGGTTTTGGTGTTTTAGTGCCTGAATCCTTGACTGCTAAAAGCCTTGTGATGTTTGAGATCATTCTTTCTTTCGTTTCTATTATTTTTATATTGTCTGACTTTATAAGCCTTAAAGAATCGATAAGTAAAAGAAAGAATGTAAAAAACGTTTGAACACCTTGTTTTAAGACTGTTAATAACCCCTGTTTTTGTTAATCAAAATTCGACCAAAATCTAAGTCAAATAGCTCTAAAACCTTACATTTGGCAGGTTTTTAAATCCATTTAAATTTTTAGAATATGAAGGAAGTATATATAGTATCAGCCGTTAGAACACCATTAGGATCTTTTGGCGGAACATTAGCAGGTATATCTGCTACAAAATTAGGAGCAGTAGCTATTAAAGGCGCCATCGATCGCATTAAATTGGATGGTAAATTGGTTACGGAAGTTTACATGGGTTCGGTGTTACAAGCCAATTTAGGACAGGCTCCTGCTCGTCAGGCTTCTAAATTTGCAGGCTTACCGGATTCGGTACATTGCACAACCGTAAACAAGGTTTGTGCTTCTGGCATGAAATCAATTATGTTAGCTGCGCAAAGCATTATGCTTGGCGATAACGAAATTGTTGTTGCAGGTGGTATGGAAAACATGAGTATGGTACCGTATTATTTAGAGAACAATCGCTGGGGTGCAAAATACGGGAACGTAACTGCGGTTGACGGTTTAGCTAAAGACGGCTTAATAGATGTTTATGGCAATTATCCAATGGGAAATTGTGCTGAGCTTTGTGCCAAAGAAAAAAACATTACACGTGAACAACAAGATGCTTTTGCCGTTGAATCTTACAAACGTTCGGCAGCAGCATGGGCCGCAGGAAAATTCAAAGAAGAAATTGTTCCTGTTGAAGTGAAAACTAAAAAAGGAGATATTTTATTTGCTGAAGACGAAGAATACAAAAATGTGAACTTCGAAAAAATTCCGGGATTAAAACCTGTGTTTCAAAAAGACGGAACAGTTACTGCAGCTAATGCCAGCACAATGAACGATGGTGCTGCAGCACTTGTTTTAATGAGCAAAGAAAAAGCAACTGCATTAGGTTTAAAACCTTTGGCTATTATCAAAAGTTTTGCTGACGCAGCTCAAGCACCAGAGTGGTTCACTACAACGCCGTCTATTGCAGTTCCACGAGCAATTGAAAAAGCAGGATTAAAAGCAAGTGATATCAGTTTTTACGAGTTGAACGAAGCCTTTGCGGTAGTTGGTATCGTAAATACACAAATGATGAAATTAGATGCTGCAAAAGTGAATGTAAATGGCGGCGCTGTTTCTTTAGGTCACCCTTTGGGAGCCTCAGGCGCGCGGATCATCGTAACTCTTATAAATGTATTGAAACAAAATAACGCAAAATACGGTGCAGCCGGAATTTGCAATGGTGGTGGCGGTGCCAGTGCCATGGTTATTGAAAATGTGATGTAGTCATTCCGAACTTGTTTCGGAATCTTTATGATGCTGAAACGAGTTCAGCATGACCAAATTGATGGCTTGTGGAAAAATAAACTCCGCAAGCCATTTTTAATTTAAAGAATAAAACTAAATTAGTAGTATGCAATTCGGGATCTGTTCACTAAGCGTTGTGCCTTGCCGTAAAGAAGCTTCAAACACTTCTGAAATGGTAACGCAATTACTTTTTGGTGAGCATTATCAGGTTTTAGATGAAACCGAAACCTGGTTAAAGATCTCCATCGCTTATGATAAGTACGAATGCTGGATCAATAAAAAACAGAATACAAAAATCACTGAAGCCACTTATAAATTATTAGAGATGCAGCATGCTGTTTTGAATACAGAATTGCTCCAACTTATAAAGAGTAGATCTACAGGCATCACCTTTCCGGTGCCTATAGGTTGTACCTTGCCCGGCTATTTAAATAAAGAATGCAAAATTGAGCAGGAGGTTTACGCTTTTGAAGGTGTGGTTTGTCATTCTAATATTAAACGTACTACCAAAGAATTAATTGAAACAGCCTTTGTGTTCATTAATGCCCCGTATTTATGGGGAGGTAAAAGTATTTTTGGTATCGATTGCTCAGGCTTTACCCAATTGGTATATAAATTGAGCGGTTACAAATTACCCCGCGATGCTTATCAACAGGCTGAAATTGGACACCCACTAAGTTTTGTAGAAGAGGCCGAGCCAGGCGACATGGCCTTTTTTGATAATGAAGAAGGAAAGATCGTGCATGTAGGTATTGTTCTGGAAAATCAGCAAATAATTCACGCTTCCGGTAAAGTTAGAGTGGATAAATTCGATCATTATGGTATCTTTAATTCCGATACCAAAAAGTATTCACATATGTTAAGAGTAATTAAAAGAGTTTTATAATGGAAAAATACACAAATACAGGAACAGCAAAAACACCGACCATTAAATTTGATTTTAACTCAGGTGAACTGGAAATTGAAGGAAGATCTATCCCTGAAAACACAATTGATTTTTACAAACCCTTAATGGATACTTTGGATAAGTATCTTTCGAATGTAAGATCAACTACTGTTGCCCACATTAAATTAGAATATTTAAATACCAGTTCTTCAAAATGCATTTTATCCGTATTTAAAAAACTTGAAGACGCTAAGAATGCGGGTTCTCACGTTTTAATTAATTGGTATTATCAGGAAGATGATGATGAAATGCTTGAAACCGGCGAGGAATATCAATCCATTGTGAATGTTCCTTTTAAAATGGTGCAGGTAGAGGTTTGATATTAGTACATAATATGTTCTATCATTAATAAAACAAAAAGAGAGTAGGTTTAAGCTACTCTCTTTTTTTATGCTTTTAATGAAGCGCAACTTTGACTTCCACAACTTTTATCTGTATTACTTTCCTCTTCCCTGTAATACGATCAAAATGGTATGCACCAGAATTTTGAAGTCAAGCAATAAACTCATATTCTCGATGTAAAGAATATCAAACTTCAAACGATCGATCATCTGATCCACATTTTCGGCATAACCGTATTTTACCTGTCCCCAGCTTGTAATTCCCGGCCGCACTTTATGTAAATGTTTATAATGTGGGGCACGCATTACGATCTTGTCAATAAAGAACTGGCGCTCGGGTCTTGGACCAACAATACTCATGTCGCCAAGAAGTACATTAAAGAACTGAGGCATCTCATCTAAACGAACCTTACGCAAAAACCGCCCGAACTTGGTTACACGGCTGTCGCTTTCGCTAGATAGGGCAGGACCGGCTTTTTCGGCATCAGTGCACATCGTGCGGAATTTGTAAATGTAAAAGGGTTTGCCGTGGATGCCGATACGCTCCTGTTTAAAGAAGGCGGGGCCTTTTGATGAAAGTTTCACAAGAATAATTAAAAGCAAGTACATCCAGCTGAAGCACACTAAAACGATCAGCGACAAACACACATCAATAAAACGTTTAACTGCAATTTGCCAATCGGGAATGATAGTGTTCTTAATTTCGATAAGCGGGGTTCCGAAAATGGAATTCATCCGAACCTGCCCTGATAAAATATCATACATATCAGGAATGATCTTGATAACTACACCAAGGTCGCTCAGCTCGTTAACCATTTCTTTCAAATAATCATGCTCTTCGGTTTCGAGGGCAATAATTACTTCTTCCACATTATTTTTCCGGATAATGCTTTTTATTTCGTGGTATTCTCCAAGATGAGGCAATATTTTTTTAAGAACGTCAGAATAACCGTTCTTACCTTCAATATGCACAAATCCTAAAAAGGTATTACCAATTCCTTTTTTGAGGGAGTTAATTTCATTAAAGGTACTTAAAGCACGTTCATTGCTTCCTATAACGATAGTATTAAACCCAAATTGCCTTTTGGCAATGCGATAATTGGTGGTACTTGAAAGAATGAAACGAAAAAATGAAGTCCCGATAAAATGCAGTCCAAAAAGAACAAAATACAATTTATAATAAAAACGGTAATTGGTTACATAATCATCCAATAAGAGTACAAAGAAAAGAACGGTAACACCTAATAGTGAAACCATGAAGGTTTGCACAAACTCATTGATACGGGAGCGACGTAAAACGTTATTGTAAGTTCCAACCAGGTAATAGAAAAGCAACCAGGCGAGAGGAACAATGATGATACTTTTAAAGAATTGTTCGTCAAAGATCGAATCAACTTTAAAACGGTCGATATAGGTTTTTCTGTAAAGATTAAAGAGGGCCCAAGCTCCTGCGGCCGATAAATAATCGAAAAGCACATATTTAATGGTATGTACAGTTTTATTCATCAGTAACTAATCAGTTTTAAGTTATCGATGTAAAAAGTTGGAACATCGGGCGGATTTGCATTGTACGCCTTTATGTAAACTCCGAACTTTGAGTAAGAAGGCTGAGTGCTGACACCGAAACTTAACTGAGCATAGATCTTATTCCAGGCCGAACTGGTATTCACAGTTAAAATTGGCCTGAAGTCGGAACCGTTATAAACCCCAACTTCAAAAGGGGCATCGCATTTGTAGTTCAATTCAAGATACACCGGCGCGCCGCCTGAAGGTAAACTGTACATTGAATTGGATTGAAACTGAGCTAATCTGTTACTGCCATCTAAAGCCCAGTACATGCATTTTGAACCTTGAAAAACATTAGGATCGTTGTTTAAAATAGCAAAACCAGTATCGCTTATGTTTGATTTTGTGAAGGTAATACCGCCTATGTTTCCAAAATTCTCAAAATCTTCTAGCCAATGAAATACAGCTCCGGTCTTGTATTTGAAAGTAAGATTTCGGTTAAAGGTTAATCTTGTATCGACAGCAGTATCTATTTCAATTGGAGCATAAAACTCATAGGGTTGGCGTGTTGCCGAAATACCATTGTTCTTGATGCCCGGAAAAATAACGATCTCGGTTGGTCCTGTTGATTTAATTGGCAGAGTAGCACCAACAGGGTAGGCACCCTGAAACTTACCGTTTACGTATAGCCATAGATCAGTGATCTTGCTGCTGGAACTGCCTTGCGTGGTAAGTGTAGTAGTAACATCTACCGTACCACTTTTAAGAAAATAAGCAGCCGGTGCTTCATACTTTTCGCGTTTACATGCGCAGAAAATAAGGAGTGTTAAAGCTATGGCACTTAATGATCTCATATGTTACTTAAAAGTTTGCAAAAGTACAGCAGTTTTTTCAATTCGGGGCATTTTTGTTTAAGTATTAATGCTCTATTTCTAAGCTGAACCTTCTGGAACCCTTATCCCACAAGGAAAACCTGAATTTAGCAATTTTAATACTAGTATTAAACGCCCCTAAATCGATTTTTATTGTGCTTGTTAATAAAATTAGCGTTTAAAATAATGACAGAGGGCTGATCTACCCAAAATCATTGATTTGGCCAGGCTCTCAAAACTTTTAAAAAAGCATTGTTAGCAATAAAAATAAATAGCCAAAAGCATTAGCCTTATTGGCTTTAAATTTGAATTCTTAATCTGTAACAGTGTTTTATAAAGTAAGCAAAGAGGACGAATATCTTTTTCAGGGGAAAAGAAAGCGATTGGTTGAGCAACTTAGAGCCAAGGGAATAACTAACCAGGCTGTTTTAAATGCCATTGAAAAAGTTCCAAGACATTTATTTTTTGACGATACCACCGGAAGGCCTGCATTGTTGGATCATGCCTATTCCGATAAAGCCTTGCCAATAGGGGCAGGACAAACCATTTCGCACCCTTTTACTGTTGCTTTTCAAACCGAAAAGCTGGATATAAAACCGGGTGACAAAGTACTTGAAATAGGTACCGGTTGCGGTTACCAAACTGCTGTTTTACTTGAAATGAAAGCAAAAGTATTCAGTATCGAGCGCCAGAAAAGCCTTTACGATAAAACTAAATTATTTTTACCTTACATTGGATACAAGTCTGTAAGATTATTTTACGGCGATGGTTATGTAGGATTGCCGCAACATGCCCCATTCGACAAGATCATAGTAACGGCGGGGGCTCCGTACATCCCGAACGATCTGTTAGTTCAGCTCAAAACCGGCGGTATCATTATTATTCCAATAGGTGAAGGTGATGAACAGGAAATGAACATCTTAAAAAAGGTAACTGATCAATCATTTGAAAAACAGATACTTGGCAAGTTCAAGTTCGTTCCTATGTTGCAAAACAAGGTTTAAATCACTAACTTAGTGCAACTTAACACAAAGGTGTTTATAAATGTGCGCTTAGTCATTTTTGCAAGGCATAAAACCCGATAAATTTGCCTTATCAAATAAAAACTAAATTAAAACAATTATGAAAAAATCCATCGCTCTAGTAGCTCTTGCATTTGGTGTAACCAGTGCATTTGCTCAAGACTTGACCTCTAAGAAAGGTGAGCCGATTTTACCTGAGGCCGAAGATTGGTCGGTAGGTATTGACGCTACTCCATTCTTAAATTATGCAGGTAACTTCTTCGGAAAAACTGCGCCTAACGTTGCTCCGTCTTGGAACTTCCTTACAGGTAACAATACAATTACTGTAAAGAAATTTAAAGATGCTCAAAACGCTATGCGTGCTTCTTTCCGTTTAGGATATACCAGCGACGCTACAAAAAATATGGTGAACGACCGTTCGGTTCCTTCTCCTACTTTGTCAGGTTCTACAGGTTACCCAAATCAGATCGCTCAAAAAGAGAACAAATGGGCTGCTAAGAACACTAACATTGCCATTTCAGTTGGTATGGAAAAACGTAAAGGTAAAACCCGTTTACAAGGTTATTATGGTGCTGATGTTGGTATCATGATCTCTAGTTCACGTGATAAATTTACTTACGGAAATAACTTATCTGCTAATAATACCACTACATCAACTCCAAACGTAGTAGTTACTGCTGCTGACGGATTTGCAGGTTACGGTGGTGGAGCTAACGTTGGTTCTCCTGCTATTCAGGGCATGATCGGTTCTGGTCGTATTACTGATAAGAAAAATGGTATGACTTTTGGTATTGGTGTACGTGCATTTATTGGTGCAGAGTATTTCTTCATGGCTAAAATGTCTTTAGGTGCTGAGTTTGGTTGGGGCTTAGGTTATTCAATGACCGGTGCATCTAAAACTACTTGGGAAACTATTGGTAGTGCTGCATCTCCTTATGTTGCTGGTAGCGACGCTATTTCTAAAACAGAAATTAAAGGTGGGAAATCTTCTAAGCTTTGGCTTGATACTGATAACAACAACGCAATGTGGGGTTCTGCAGGTAAGATCAAGTTAAACTTCTATTTCTAGTTAATAACACATTCTATATTAAGAACCCGGACGGAAACGTTCGGGTTTTTTTATACCTAAAAAATCATAAAATACATTTTATCAAAAACATTTATGGTAATTTTAAGCCCTGATGTTTTGGAGATTCTTAATATTCTTTAGTCTAATTACCCTGATCGAACTCTATTTTCTTCAGGCTGTTAAAACATTTTCTCAGGATTTCTCGGTTAGTAAAAAGAATATCATTCTATGGATAGCCTATTCACTGGCCGGGATGAGCATAGTTGTTGGTATAGTAGGACTTTTTTACCCTCCGCCGGAATGGAATAATTTCTTCAAGTTCATTTCTTCCATAGTTCTGGTTTTAGCTTTATGTAAGTTGCTTGGCATTACTTTTTTATTGATCGATGATATTATTCGTTTGTTCAGATGGGTTATTTCTTTATTCAGCACAAAAAGTGAAGTGCTTCCCGGTGAAGAAGCCATTAAAGGCATTACCCGTTTAAAATTTTTAAGTCAGGTTGCCATAACCTTTACAATAGTACCTGCTGTCTCTTTCTTGTACGGAATGGTTCGTGGAGCCTACAAATATCGAGTACACAACGTAAAGGTTGATTCACCCAACTTACCGGAGTCTTTTCACGGATTTAAGATCGTACAGTTATCCGATATTCATTGCGGTTCGTTTTTAAACAACAATGCCTTGATCAAAGCCTTTGAAATTGTTCAACAGCAAAAACCCGATATCATTTTATTTACCGGCGATCTTGTAAATAATTTTGCTCATGAAACAACTGAGTTCTTAGAACAGTATAAGTCTTTGAAAGCGCCGCATGGCGTGTATTCTGTGCTTGGTAACCATGATTATGGTGATTACAGCGAATGGAACAGTCCTGAAGAGAAAAAAGCTAATTTAGATGCCCTCAAAAAAGTGCATGCCGATTCAGGCTGGCGCTTATTAATGAACGAACACGTTCCTTTGGAAATTAATGGTGAAAAAATCGCATTGCTTGGTATTGAAAATTGGGGAGGTTCTCATCGGTTCCCTAAATACGGCAGAATGGATGAAGCATATAAGGGTGCCGAAAACTATCCATTCAAAATCTTAATGAGTCACGATCCCAGTCATTGGGACATACAAGTGCGTAAAGATTATCCAAGCATCGATCTAACTTTAAGCGGCCATACTCACGGCATGCAGTTTGGTATTGAAATTCCGGGCTTTAAATGGAGTCCTGTTCAGTATTTATACAAGCAATGGGCAGGTTTGTACAAGCAAGACAATCAATATCTTTATGTTAACCGAGGCTTAGGCTTTTTAGGTTATCCAGGGCGTTTAGGTATCTGGCCTGAAATAACGGTTCTTGAATTGAATAAAATCTAAATTTATTTAGGACTTCTTCAGTAGTATTTTAGTGGTATAGTTTCATAAATATATCATTCTACTAATACCCATCTCATAATTTTTTGCCATTTTTGCCTCCGAACCAAGTGGAGCAAACCGAAAATCCCATAAAGAGTAGGTAGTAATTTCCAATCAAACTATGAAAAGTAAAATTAAATTTGCAGTTATGGTACTTGGCTTAACAACGATCGTTTCGTGCAGTCGTTATGTAGCCCCTCCATTTACTGATGTTAGCAAGGTTTCTCAAATAAAAACCGGCATGAAAGTTAAACAAGTATCAGATGTTTTAGGCATTGATCCTTACGATGTTTTTTACATGCAAGAAACAGGTGCTCAGTTATTAAGCTTTAACTACCGTTTAAAGAACCGAATCATGTATGTTTACAACACAGTAAATCATATTGAGGTTGCCCGTCAAACAAGCGACGAAAATTCTCAGAAAGCAGGAGAGGTTTTTTATGATAAAAAATACAGAACACTTTATGCAATGTTCAATCAGTCCGGTGAATTAACTTCATATATCACTACAAGTGGAGAAAAAGATAAGGGTAAGTTGATCGTTATTGGCAACACCGTTAAATTTTATGATGAAAAGAACACCAATCTTTTGGATAGTACTTATAATAAGGCTACAAATCCTTTTTATAATAACAAACCTATCCGTATTGATGTAAATCAGGATGGAAACTTCATGGAAGAAGGAACACCTCACCGTCGCGGTTTTTTCGGAAGACTTTTTAATCATTAATTCACTCATAAAATTTATATAAAATGAAAAAAAATATTTTAACCTTATTGAGTTTGTTCATGATCACTGCATCATACGCTCAATTTACATATGGCCCTAAGTTAGGTGCCAATGGTGCCCGCTTAAGCGGTGATAAGATGATGCCGGGTTTTCAGGCAGGTGGTTTCGTGAATGCTGAACTAGAAGACCGAATAGGTATTCAGATCGATTTTTTATGGACCCTGAAAGGAAACAGACATGTTGAAACAGCAAGTTTTACAAATACACTTACTGCTTTAACACAAACCTATACTGCAACTGATAAAACGTATTATCGTTTTGTTGACTTGCCTATCTGTGTTTATTTTCCGATCTCAAAACATATCAGAGGGTTTGCTGGCCCGCAAGTATCAGCTTTCAGAAAAGCACACAGAGTTAGCTCCAGTTCTTTAGGTGGTAATACTGTTGAAAAAGATCTTACCGGAATAACAGGAAAAGTGTCTTTATGCGCTGGTTTTGATTTGGCTTTAGACTCTCCAATAATTATTGGTGTTAGATTTACTACAAATACTTTTACAGGTGGTACTGGGGTTGATCCACTTGCTACAAATACAAGTACCAGCAGCGAAAAGCAAAAACTTAATTGCATTATGTTGAACGTTGCTTACCGTTTAGACTGGTAGGAATAAGATTCATGTAATTTTAAAAAGGGAGGCAAATGCTTCCCTTTTTTTTGTATTTTTATGTATTGAAAACTATGACAATGAAAAAGATCAATTTCCTTTTTGCCTTAATTTTATTCATTTCAGGATATACTCTTAAAGCGCAATCAAATCCATTACTTAATCAGTTAAACAAGTATCAGTTTCTGGTAGTAAAGGAAGAGAGTTCGGTAAGTGATTACAAAGATGCTATGAGTAAAAAAATAATGGAAATTCTTACAGCCTGTAATTTACCAAACCCAACCGACCCTACTGTATTATATTCTACCAGCTTCGATCAAAGTAAAGTGATCACACTTTCGTATTCTATATTAAATCCATCTAATACTACAGGTGAAGTTCAGATCTCTTTTAAATTCATCAACTATAATTACGAAACCGTTTTTACAAATTCAACAAAAGACAAATATCAGTTCTTAAACGAAAAAAATTACATCAAAAGTGTTGTCAAATGTTTTTCTGCATTGGATGGATATCATTATAAATATGAAGGCCCGGCACAAGTTCAAACTAAAGCTGGCGGGAATGAAATTGCACAAACTCAAACCAAACCTAAAGGCCGTTCAGATGAGACCATGAACGACAAATCTGAACTTCATGCAGCGGACGTGAATTTTTCGGAGCTTGGAAAATATTATGCTCTTGTTATTGGCGTTAGCGATTACATTGATCCTGCCATTCCTGATCTGGATAGTTTGCCAGTGAAAGATGCCATAAAACTGGGCAAAGTATTAAACACCTATTATACTTTTGAAAAAGAGAATGTAAGCGTACTAAAAAATCCAACCCGTCGCGAAATTGTTATTGCATTGGATGAATTAAGTAAAAAAGCAACGTCTATAGATAACGTACTTATATTTTACGCCGGTCACGGACACTATGAAGATGAGAACGGAATAGGTTATTGGTTTCCGAGAGATGCTGAGGTCAGTAACTCTTCAAACTGGCTTTATAACAATCAATTGGTAGATTGTATTAAAAAAATTAAATCACAGCATACCCTTTTAATATCAGATGCCTGTTTCAGCGGAAGTATTTTTAAAACACGAAGCGTTACTTTAACTACAGCTAATGATTTTATTAAAAAGAAATATTCGCTCCCAAGCCGTAAAGCCATTACAAGCGGTACTTTAAAAACAGTACCCAACGTAAGCGTGTTCATTAAATACCTTTTGCAGAACTTAAAAGACAACAAAGAAAAATATTTAACCGCCAGTCAGTTGTTTCAAAGTTTGGAAGCACCTGTAGGTAACAATGCTCCGAGTGTACCGCAGTTCGGTGTTATTCAGAATGTAGGCGATGAGGGTGGTGATTTTATTTTTATACGAAGAGACGGGAAGTAACTAAACCTCAAATTTTTTAGCCACAGATTTCACTGATTTGCACAGATCAAAATAAATCTAATTGCTTTGATGTTGTTTTCGAATTCCTGAAAAATAATTTGTGTTGATCTGCCAGATCTGTGGCTTTTTTA
>JANYIQ010000237.1 GCA_025362575.1 Bacteroidia bacterium | reverse complement strand
GCAAAAAAGGACGCAAGACTTCGCCGGTTTGGTGCGCCAGGAGTTGCGCCTCTATGCGATGGATTCCGGGAGATTGTTGCAGCGTCTCAATGACGTGGGTCAAGAGTTGTTCCTCAACTTCGTGCCGGTCAGGTGTGCGTGTCTCACGGACAAAAAGATCGCCAATGACACCTTTACTGTGTTCGTAAACGAAAAACGAATAGCCGAAGATATTTCCCCGTTCGATAGCGGCATAACCGGGGAGAATTTTTGCATCCATGTAACGCAGAAAATACCAGGAGCTACCTGCCCATCCCGGCATCGTGGAATATTCATATTCGTAAGCCTCACCCCGGCCCTCTCCAGATGGAGAGGGGGAAGAATACCTCCAATTCGATGCACGAGCTAAAGGTGGTTCTCCTGTTTCAGTTGGTAAATATTTATCTACTTCAGGTAGCAGTAATGGTAATTCTTTTTCATCCAATACTTTCGGAATTCCATTCTCATAATAAACAGGAATGGGTTCTCCCCAATAGCGTTGACGACCGAAGATAGCATCGCGTAGACGGAAATTTGTTTTTCCTTTTCCTAATCCTTTTTCTTCAATTTTTGCAATTGCTTTTTTAACTGCTTCTTTTACTTCGAGTCCGTTTAGAAAATCAGAATTAATTAATTTACCTTCTTTATCATCCCAACTTGCTTTTTCAAAATCATGTTCGGCATTTGGTGTAATTACCTGAGGCAATTCCAATCCAAAATGTTTCGCGAATTTGTAATCTCGCTCATCATGCGCCGGTACTGCCATTACAGCGCCCGTGCCATAACCTGCTAATACATAATCGCCCACCCATATCGGAATTTGTTTTCCGGTAAACGGATGTTCCACATACCCTCCGGTAAATACACCACTCACGGTATTTACATCGGCTTGTCGTTCACGCTCGCTTCTGTTTTTAGCTTTAGTAACATATTCTTCAACTGCCGTTTTTTGTTCGGTGGTTGTAACTTTATTTACCAACTCGTGCTCGGGTGCAAGAGTTACAAATGAAACACCGAAAATGGTATCGGGCCGGGTTGTAAAAACTTCGATATAGGCCTCACCCCCGGCCCCTCTCCCAAGGAGAGGGGAGGAGTGCAACTTTGTTTTTATTGATTCAATTACTTTTTCAAGATCGTTGAATATTTGTTTATTGGTAAAACGAATGACTTCAAAGCCACATTTGTTTAATATTAAAGTTCGTTGTTCATCTTGTTCCTTGGTTTGTTCGTGTATCTCGCCATCAACTTCGATAATCAAAGAAACTCCAAGACAAATAAAATCTGCAATATAGGTTGCAATGGGATGTTGTCTGCGGAATTTTACTCCTAATTGGTTATTTCTAATTGCTTGCCACAATTTATCTTCGGCTTCTGTTTGTGGTTGCTTGTTGTCACGAGTGAAATTTTTAAGTGCAGCATAAATTGTTGGATCCGCGGTTTGCCAGAATTGTTTTTCTTTAGCTTCGGAATCATCTTCAATAGAAGAATCAACTCCCTTCTCCTTTGGAGAAGGGTTGGGGATGAGGCTGAAATTTAGACTCGTTCCCTCGCTCTTCCCTATCCAATTTCTCTGTGCTTCTTTTAAACTGTCGGTCCAGTCTAATACGTCTAAACTTTCTAAAAGCCGTTGTGCGTAGGCCGTTATGCGCATGCTCCATTGTTTCATGAGTTTGCGTTCAACGGGGTGGCCACCTCTTTCGCTCACACCGTCTTTAACTTCGTCGTTAGCCAAAACAGTGCCAAGGGCCGGGCACCAGTTCACATAGGCCTCGCCGAGGTATGTAAGGCGGTAATTCATTAAAATGCCTGACTTTTCTTTTTCTGAAAAAGCTTTCCATTCTGCAGCCGAAAAAAGTTTTGTTTCTTCGCAAACGGCATTTACTTTTGAGTTTCCGTTGGTTTCGAATTCAGTAATGAGTGTGTCAATTTTCTCTGCTTTGTTGCTTGAATTATTATACCATGAATTAAATATCTGAATAAAGATCCACTGTGTCCATTTGTAATATTCCGGATCCGATGTTCTTACTTCTCTATCCCAATCAAAACTGAAACCAATTTTATCCATTTGCTCTCTGTAGCGCGCAATGTTTTGCTCGGTAGTAATTTTAGGATGCTGCCCGGTTTGTATGGCATATTGTTCTGCAGGTAAACCAAAGCTGTCATAACCCATGGGATGCAAAACGTTAAAGCCTTTGTGCCGTTTATAGCGCGCCATGATATCAGAGGCAATGTAACCGAGTGGATGACCAACGTGTAAGCCCGCACCGGAAGGATACGGAAACATATCGAGCACATAATATTTTGGTTTCGATGAATTATTATCGGCGGCAAAAGTTTTATTTTTTGCCCAGATCTCTTGCCATTTTTTTTCTATCTCTCTGAAGTGGTATTCCATACTGAATCGAGTGCGTTTTAATTATCATACAAAGATAAGCTATTAAGGCGATTGGCAAAAGGAGGGCGGGGAGCCTTAATTAGAGGCAATAGGAACACGGATCCAAAGGATTATGAAGGATTTTGGGGAGGTTTGCGTGAGGGATTGAGCCATTGTTTGAGCTCTTTTTTGTGTAACGAAGTGGAACAAAAAAAGCGAGTGGCGAAAGCCCGACCCGAGGGACGAGGGACACGCCAAAATGTTACTTCAACTCAAAATCATCCGCATCCAAGCCCACAGGAAACTGTTTACGAAAATCTTCCAAATAGGCTTTATCTAAATTAATGGTTTCAATACCATCGTGATTAGCTTTTATTTTGCTGATAATTTCTCCGCGGGGATTGATCACCATGCTATCGCCAGAATAAGCAAAATCGTTCCCGTCTTTTCCAATACGATTCACGCCAATAACGTAACACTGATTTTCAATAGCGCGGGCGATCAATAACTGTTTCCAGGGATAGCTGCGAACTTCAGGCCAGTTGGCCACATAAAGTAAAACATCGTATTCGGCTTTTAGAGTGTCATTTTCCTTTTTGTAGTTATTGCGACTCCAAACAGGGAAACGCAGATCGTAACATACCATTGGACAAAAATGCCAGCCATTTAAATGTTTAATTATTTTTTCGTCACCGGCCGCATAATGCTGATCTTCTTTAGCCATGCGAAACAAATGGCGTTTGTTATAAGTGCTTACATCGCCGTAAGAATCTACCCAATACAAACGGTTATAATATTTGCCATGTTCTTCTACGGCAACACTTCCGCAAATAACGGCGTTTTTCTCTGCTGCTTTTTTTATGAGCCAGTCGTAAGTATGTCCTTGTGCAGGTTCAGCAACCTTTTCGGGATGCATACTGAAACCGGTGGTGAACATTTCCGGTAATACGATAAGATCGGTTTGCTCTGTTACTTTGTTAAGCAAAGCATCAAAATGGGCTATATTGGCCACGCGGTCTTCCCAGTACAAGTGGGTTTGAATAATTGTTACCTTCATGTGTAATAATTGATTTAAATTGGCCACATAATCTGCATTTATTTTAACAATAAGCGATTATGTTATTTCATCTTACAACAAATTTAATCAATTGTATTAACTTTACGTCATGCCCCAAATTTCGGTAGTAATTATTACCTATAACGAAGAAAAGAATATTGCGCGCTGCCTAGACTCTGTTAAGGATGTGGCTGATGAGATCGTGGTCTTGGATTCGTTCAGCACCGATAAAACCAAGGAAATATGTGAGGCAAAAGGTGTTAAATTTCATCAGCATAAATTTGATGGGCATATTCAACAAAAGAACAGAGCCATAACTTATGCTACTTTTCCACATGTATTATCTTTGGATGCCGATGAGGCTCTGGATGATACTTTGAAAAAATCGATAATAGAAGTAAAGGATAGTTTTAGCAAAGACGGTTATTACATGAACCGCTTAACCAATTATTGCGGGCACTGGGTAAAACACTGCAACTGGTATCCTGATAAAAAAATGCGTTTGTGGGATAGCAGAAAAGGTTCTTGGACAGGAATTAATCCTCACGATAAATATGAATTGAAAGAGGGTGATAGAAACACAGGGTATTTAAAAGGAGATATTTTGCATTATAGTTATTACAGTGTGGAAGATCATTATAAGCAGGTAGAATATTTCACAAACATTGCATCAAAGGCATTTTTTGAAACAGGAAAGAAAGCGCCGGCCTTTAAATTATTTGTAAATCCAATTGCAAAATTCATGGATCATTACATTTTGCATCTGGGATTTTTGGATGGAAGCGCAGGATATTCCATTTCAAAAATATCAGCTTACGCCACCTATTTAAAATATAAAAAACTAAGAGAATTACACAGTGCAGCCGCTAAAAAATAACTTTAAACTGATTATCAGCAGAACGGATAGCATTGGCGATGTGGTGCTCACACTGCCCATGGCGGGTCGCATTAAACAAAAGTTCCCGGAAGCTAAACTTATTTTTTTAGGAAGAGATTATACAAGAGACGTTGTTGCATTGAGCGAACACATTGATCAGTTTGTGAGTTATGATGACGTGTTGAAATTAGGTATAGGGGAACAGATCGATCTTATTAAAAATTTAAAAGCTGATGTTTTTCTTCACGTTTTCCCTGAAAAAGAAATTGCCGACCTGGCCAAATATGCCCAAGTGCCTTTGCGTGTGGGAACCACTAATCGTTTTTACCATTGGCTAACCTGCAATAAACGCATTAAGCTTTCACGTAAAAATTCTTTGCTTCACGAATCGCAGTTGAATTTAAAATTACTTTCTTTCTTAAACATCAATACTGATTTTTCTTTAAATGACATTCCCAATTTTTATGGCTTCACAAAATTACGGGAGGCAGATAAAGCAACTTTGGACTACATTGATAAAACAAAAATAAATGTTATCCTGCATCCTAAGTCAAAAGGAAGCGCCAGAGAGTGGGGCTTAGATAATTTTTCGAAACTGATCGATCAGCTTCCTGAAAGCAAGTATAAAATATTCATCAGCGGTACTAAAGAAGATGGTGCGCAGGTAAGACCACTGATCGACAAACATAAACAAGTAACGGATCTTACCGGAAAGTTATCGTTGAAACAGTTCATTACTTTTATTAATGCTGCCGATGCCTTAGTGGCTGCTAGTACCGGTCCGTTGCATATTGCGGCGGCCCTTGGCAAAAAAGCCATTGGCTTATATGCTCCCATGAGGCCTATACATCCCGGTCGCTGGATGCCCTTAGGAAAGAATGCGCATTACCTGGTAATTAAAAAAGATTGCAGTGATTGCAAAAAAACAATGAACTGCCATTGCATTAAAGAGATAAATGTAAAAGAAGTTGTAGATTTACTTAATAGATGAGCGAACACTTTAAGGATAAAGTAATTTGGATAACCGGTGCTTCTTCAGGTATAGGTGAAGCTTTAGCTTTGCAATTGGCACAACAAGGAGCAAGATTAATTTTATCGGCGCGACGTGAAAAAGAATTAAAAAGAGTAGGAGCCTTAACAAAATTGCCGGAACTGGATCTCATGCTTTTGCCTTTTGATCTTAAAGACACTTCAAGGGCAAGTGGACTCGCGGCACAGATCATGAATAAATTTGGAAGAATTGATATTCTGATTAATAACGGTGGACAATCACAGCGATCTGAAGTAAGTGAAACAACTGAAGAAACTGAAAGGCATTTAATGGAAGTGAATTATTTCAGCGCGGTTAATTTAGCCAAAGCGGTTTTGCCTTACATGCTTCGCATCAAAAGCGGGCACATTGTTGTGGTGAGCAGCATTGCCGGGAAATTCGGATTTTATTTGCGTTCATCTTATTCAGCTGCCAAGCACGCTTTGCATGGTTATTTCGAAAGCCTGCGTTTGGAAAATGAAAGCAAGGGAATTAAGGTGCTCATGGTTTGTCCGGGTAAAGTAAAAACAAATATTTCCCTGAACGCTTCTCTTGCCAAAGGAACCACGCATGGTAAAATGGATGAGAGTCATGTAAATGCCCTTAGTGCTGAAGATGCCGCAAAACAAATTATCGTAGCCATTTTAAATAATGATGAAGAAATTTTTGTTGGCGGAAAGGAATTGGCCATCATAAAAATAAAACGCTTCTTTCCTAAAATGTTCTCTAAAATAATCAGGAAGCAGAGCCCTTATTAATTTATCCATCTGCCTTTACCTCGTTCGGTGGCAGAATCTCTAACTTTAAGATCTAACTCTTTCGCTATGTTCATTGCGAACTCAAAAGCATTTTTCTTGTCTTTTGTCTCACTCACAATAATCCGGCGATTTTTGGAATGCACTAAGCTTACCTGGTAGTAATAATATGGATTATTGTCGTAATCATCGATGGAGCAGGCTTCGCACTTGGCAAAGAAATTCTTGAATATAAGAACATAGTCTAATTTAGGCAAAGGCTTAAATTCTCCCCACTTAAAGATGCCAAATAAACTTTCCTGAAATTTATAGGCACGGTTTTTTATATCAATAAAAGTATTGAATTTGCGCAGCCAGTTATTTAACGCCTCTCTGTGTCCTATTATTAAGTCATTCATAACCTATAGATTAGTTTCTTTACGCAAAGTGTTCTCGTCGATAATGCCACTGTGCTTCCAAACCAACTTACCGTCTTTATACAATTCAAGATATGGCAAGGCGCTAATGTGTTTTTCTAAAAGTAAATTTTTATTCTGAGCGGCATCAATTTTGAGCAGACCAAGCCGTGCATGATTTTGTTTGGCAAAGGCATGGAGCATGGGTGCCATAATTTTACAAGGCTCGCACCATTTGGCATTAAAATCAACCAATACATATTGAAAAATACTGAGTTGCTTATTGAAGTCTTCCATGCTCATTCCCTGAGATGCATTTTCAAAATCGGTCACCAAAGGTTTTCCGGCGGCGTTCCATTTCAGGATTCCACCCGCAAGATTGTAAATTGCTTTGAAACCCGCCTCTTCCATGTCAGCTGCGGCAGTTGAACTTCTTCCACCGGATAAACAATATACCAAAACCGGTTTCGATGTATCCAGCTTTTTAATTTCACTAATGAAATTATCAGAATGAATGTCAATGTTTGTGGCGCCTTTTATATGACCACTTAAAAATTCTTCGGAGGTACGAACATCAACGAGTTGTACTCTATCACTACTTAATTTCTTTTCAAATTCATTCACCGCAATGGTTTCATTGATGGATGAAGTCGATCTTTGCCTGCAGGAAGTTAAGCCAAGCAGCAGAGCAAAAAGTAATACTACTGTTTTTTTCATGCTATTGATGGGTTTGTAATTTCAATTTTAGGATTAAAAATGATCTTTGAAGTAATGGAATTTGAAATTAGACAATTCGCTTCCGATTTTTCAAGTACACGAATGGCTCTTTCTTTTTGCTGTTCATCTTCGATGCTTACAACAGGCTCAAGTGTTATTTCACTGATCTGATATTTACCATCCACCACTTCTAATTTACCTTTGGCATTAGAGCTGAAGGACACAAAATTAAGTTTCGAATTTTCGGCAATAGCCAAAAAGGTTGTCATTAAACAGCTGTTTACTGCCGCAACAAATAAATGTTCCGGTGACCAAAGGCCGGCTATTCCTTTGGTAAACTCAGGCGGAGTTACCACTTCAATGCTCGAATTCAGTATCGGAGAACTTAAGTTACCTTTTCGGTCAGACGTCCAGTCAATGGATACATCATAGAAATGTGTTGCGCTCATATAATTAAATGTTTTGTTGTAATAATTGTTTTAAATGTTCCATGGGAACAACACCTGATTGCCTCCATTTGATCTGCCCATTTTTAAAAATGATAAGTGTTGGAACGCTTTGAACAGCATATGCCCCGGCAGCCTGAGGATTTTTATCCACATCGATCTTTATAATAGTGGCAGTGTCTCCAAGCTGATCTTTCAGTTGCTTAAGTACAGGAGCCATCATTTTGCATGGACCACACCATTCGGCTGAAAAATCAACCAGAACGGGTTTGTCTGAATTTATTATGTCGTTAAATGTGCCCATCTTTATTTTATTTCTTCGTAATTGATCAGTTCTCCTTTTGATGATTTATTTTCACGGTAGCTTGTTGTGTTGCATCCCGCGGTTCCGCAACAGCCAATATTAAACACGGCCTGACTTAATAAAATAACTCCGGCGAGTCCAATTAATATTTCAAAGCTCATGATGGCTTGTGTAATGGCTATGATTCCAAGAACCAAACGCAATGCCCTCATAAATGACCAGCCATGCAATAAATTATATTTAAAATTGTTGAACATTATTTCGAGTGTTTTTTCAAGTTGGTCCACGAACCACCATTATGAACGGTTTTAAAGCCATTCGACTTCAGCATGTTTTTAGCAACACCGCTTCTCATGCCCGAAGCGCAGCAGGTGATGATAGCCTGATCTTTGTTCTTTAATTTTTTTACACCCTCGCCAAGCTGATCCAGTGGAATGTTAACCGAACCTTTAACGTGGCCGCTTAAATATTCTCCTCGTGATCTCACGTCCATTATCATGGCACCTGCAGCGATCAATTCATCAATGTTTACTTTAGGACCAATGCCTAATAGATTTTTTAGTTTCTGTATCATAATTCTGTTTTAAAATGTTAGTTCATTAAATTTAACCATGAGCCGGCATTGTGACAATCGATACCGTGTTGCTTAAGGTAGGTAGTAGCTTGAGCGCTTCTTCCTCCTGAAGCGCAGCAAAGAACAATGTTTTCCAAAGCCTGAAACTCCTTTAATCGCGTTGGAATTTCCTGTAAAGGAATATTGATACTCCCTTTTACATGTGAATCCGAAAATTCACCTGGGGTTCTTACATCAATGATTGTTGCTTTCCCCTGTTCTATTAATTCTTCTATCTTCTGCATAATGTTAGATTTATAGTGCAAAGTTCCGAAACAATAATTCTTTTTTCAGGAACATTTGTTGGATAAACGCTATTTTTCTTTGCGCGTACTTATGCCGAAGGGTAAGTAGAGCGGACAGAAACTGATGAAGGAAGTTAAAATAAAAACTCCTGCAAGAATTATACCGATAATTGCGATCGTTCCGCTGATCACATTTGTAAAATAGAGTCCTGCAATAATTAAGGCAACAATAATGCGTATTGCCTTGTCAATGTTTCCCATGTTCTTTTTCATAATATTATTTTTTGAGTAAAGATATATGGTACAATTAGCCCGAATGGGAACAATTGTTACATTAAGCCGATAAAACTTCGATGTTGTTTCGCCCCAGCTTAACCAGGTTTTTCTGTTCCATGGTGCGGAGTAGGCGGCTTACAGCCTCACGGTGGGTGTGCAGCTCGTCGGCAATTTGCTGATGGGTAATTTCAAGTATGCGGGTATTTAAGGCTTTTGAACGTTCCTGTAAATAGTGTAAAAGCTGTTTATCCATATGACTGAAAGCAATAAGATCGATCACGTGCATTAATTCGGCAAAACGGTTCTGGTAATTGTTGTTGATGTAAGAGCGCCACTCTTCGTACTGGTACCACTCATCCATCATGTTAACGGGAACCTGAAGTAATTCGGTTTCCACTTCAGCAATGGCTTTTATCATGCTTTTTTTCCCGGCCTGGCAGCAGGTGAGTGACATGGCACAAGTTTGTCCGGGATACAAATGATATAAAAACACTTCCTGTCCGTTCTCATCCTGACGGATCACACGGATATTGCCTTTAAGAACAATTGGGATGAACGTGATCTCATCACCGGGCTTCATGATAACTGTATCTTTTGGAAATACTTTATGCCGCGCATGCTTATTCATTTCTGAAATAAGCTCATTATTGGTAAAGGGTAATTTGATCACGCCGATATGTTTATTTTGTAAAGTAGTTTTTCATTGGCGCGAAATAAAATTCTTTCCAGCCTGCTGTATATTTTTTAGCATCGCCTTTTTGTAAACCGTGCTGATATATATTCAATGTGGTTTTACCCGCCTTTTCTGCAAAGGTGATCTCTAAAATGGAATCAGGAGCATCATCTGCAAACTCTGAAGTTCTCCAGCTTTGCACAATTTTTTTACTGGGGATCAATTCTAAATTCTTACCCGAAATGTAACCATCCCAGGCACTATGTTTGCCGTTTATTTTGACACTTGCTTTGGCTTCAGCGCCGGTAAAGGCGGTGTGTTCTTTACTGCTTAACCAGGCTTTATAAAGTTTCTCCGCGCTAAGCGGCAACACTATTTTCATTTTCAATGATTCCATTTCGATAAGGATTATTGAAAATAAAAGTAATAAAAAAACCCTCACGGCCGATCGTGAGGGTTTAAACTAAAAGCTTTTGTTAAATTATAAAATGGCTCTGAATAATAAGAATAGACCTCCTGAGAGCACTATTGTTACAGGTAAGGTAAGGATCCAGGCCAAGGCAATGGTTTTAATGGTTCCTTTCTGAAGATTCTTCAATCCTTTTTTAGCAACCATTGAACCGGCAATACCCGACGATAACATGTGCGTGGTTGAAACCGGCAAACCATAAGCAGATGCCATTCCAATTCCCATTGATGCAACTATTTCGGCGCTGGCACCCTGAGCATAACTCATGTGTTGTTTACCGATCTTTTCTCCAACGGTTTTTACAATTCGTTTCCAGCCGATCATGGTCCCCAAACCTAAAGAAACAGAGATCATGATAATAACCCATGAAGGAGCAAACTCAATTAATTTTTTCGCACTCTTCACTTCGTGTTTTAAACGATCAGCATCTTTCAGTGAAATGGCAAAATTCGCGCTCTTTAAAAGTTTATCTGCACCTTTAGTGATCTTAACAAGATCTTTACGCAATTCAAAACGCTCGGTTACTGCAATTTCACTTGAAAATTCTTTTCCTTCAATAGCTGTGTGATAATGCGCAGCGTGTTTTTTGATATCGTAATAACGTTTGAATTCATCTTTACCGAATTGTGTAGTATCGGTTGCAGCAACAATTTTATCAATGGCATCAACATTGGCGTGAATGCTTTGTAAATTGATCTTCTCATCTAAAGAGAATTGAGCAGGTAAAATGGCAATTAATATCATCATGATCAAACCAACACCTTTTTGTCCGTCGTTCTGTCCATGGAAAAAACTTACCATTCCGCAAGTCAACCATAATAACATCCTGATCCAGATCGGCGGTTTTTTTCCGGGAATTGGTTCTTTGTAAATTATTTCGTTTTTAATGAAGCGTTTAAAGATGAACATCATTATGATGGCGAGCGAAAAACCTACAAGAGGAGAAATTAAAAGTGCTAATCCTGTGTCTTTTGCTTTATCCCAGTTAACAGCCGAACCTCCAACTGCACCCGGTAAAAAGTAATAGGCTAAACCAATTCCTAAAATAGAACCGATCAAAGTGTGTGAACTTGAAGAAGGAATGCCCATGTACCAGGTACCGAAATTCCAGATAATGGCACTCACCAGTAAAGCTAATACCAAGGCAATGCCGTGATAGGGATCCCCATCCAGTAAGGCATCCATCGGTAATAAATTTACAATGCCCATCGCAACCGTGATACCACCTAATAGTACACCCGTAAAATTCAACAAGCCGCTGTACACCACAGCAACCGTTGGTTTCATGGAGTTAGTATAAATAACGGTGGCTACTGCATTAGCGGTATCGTGAAAACCATTAATGAATTCAAAGAAGCATGCAAATAGCAGGCAAACGATCAGTAAAACGGTAAGGGCTGTAGTTAATCCAAACATAGCATTCTGTTTTTATTTATTTGTAAATCTATCCCTTAAAAAGGCTTAGAATGTTAAGGTATTGTTAAGCATTAAAATCTGTATTGTAAACGTGCGGTAAAGATATTATCCTTAAGGTCGTAGGTAAAGCCTTTAATTTGAGCAACTTCATTACTAACCATATTGTAGAATAACATGAACTTGATGTTTGTGTCCAGATAAAAATTGTAACCAACACCCATCATGGTGTATTTTATTTCACCCTGTTTCATGCCGTTCTTCCCGTTAAGATCACTTGCCGAAATTTTTGTATTGGGATCTAGCCACTCGTATTTAAAAACCAATTCGTGTTTCGATTTTCCAATGCGCTGAATGAAGTAAGCATACCCGCCACTGAAATTGCGAATGAACATGGCATCAGTTGCACTTGGTAAAGCTTGCGGACTTCTTGTATCCACATCTCTTCCGGTTTGAGTTCCAGTAAAATATTCTCCGCGAATGGTAGTAGTTCCAATTACACTGTTAACGCTAAAAAACGCTTCAACGCCATAATACACTCTCGGTGCTTTTTTGTTTTTGTAAGAATGGTTAACGGTATCAGCAATGGTCCATATTTTATTGCCCATAGTATCCGTTGTAATTGAATTATAAACTTTATTATTCTGTAAAACAAAACCTCCGTTATAATGAGAAGCGCCAATTCCGTATTTTATTTTTCCATTCTTAGATGCATTGTAGTATACGAGGTGGGCGATAAAATCTTTGTAAGAATCAAAATCAGTGAACCCATTAAGTCCTGTAGTTCCCGATGCCGCTAAGGTTGGTGTGCCTGTACCCGGCACTGCAATTCCTGTTCCATTAAAAAATCCGGCATCAACTTTTAATCCGTAAAGTGTTTTTCCTTTTTGTGGTTGAAAAGTAATCATAGCACCAAGGTCACGTTCGTTTGGCAAAAAATTCTGTGTCCAACGTGCGCGCTCAGGACTTTCACGATCGGCAGAAGACATTTGAATGTCGTAACCAAAAGGCCGGTTCTGCACACCTGCCGTTAAAGAGAAAGCATGTTTCCAGGGATCAATTACTTTTCCGTAAACATCGGCAATGTTAACGCCGCGCTCTGTTGCGTTAAGTTGAAAAACATAAAGTGAATTCTTTTGTGTGTAGGTAAATTTAATTCGCCCGCGACGGATCATGAAACGCTGATTGGATGCGCCAGGAAAATCCCCACCATCAAAGTTTTTTGCCCCGGCTGTATCGGCATACTGGTACTGAGCCTGGATCCAGCCGTTAACCTTCAAATTCTTTAAAAGCTCAATTTCCTTTTTTACGGATTGAATGCTTTTGTTAAGACTGTCGTTTGTTGGGGCGGGTGGTTGATTGTTTGCATCCTGTGCTTTGTATTGAAAGGATACCAAGACAAAAACTAAAATTGAAATACTCTTCACGTTAACTAATTGTTAAAAGTTTCGCAAAGAAGTTAATTATAACTTAAGTATATGTTAAGTAATTGTTAAGGATTTTGAGACAAAATGTTCCATTTGCAGGTAATTTATTAAGGGTCAGTTAATTATAACGAGTCAATTCAAGCCCTTAAAGTTTATAACATGAACCCGTAAAATTCAAAAAATGGCAGAGGTCAATTATTTTTCGTCACTTTTTGGCGCATGCTTCAAAACTTTAGCATCAATAAAAAATATTATTTCTTCAGCTATGGTTTTGCTTTGGTCACCGGCTCTTTCTAATTTGCGAATAATTGAAAGTACGCTCAAGCAATGTTCAACATTTTCAGGGTCCTTTTTTATTTGGGCAATTACAACGGCCCTTGCATCTTTTTTGAGGTCGTTCAAGGTCTTATCTCTTCTGAAAACACCTTCTGCCAATTGCGAGTTTTCTGATTCAAATGAATGAAGTACATCATCTAAAAGATCGCTTGCCTCTTCAAACATTTCCAAGGCATGTGTGCTTGTGATCAAAGAAAGATAATCGAAGCCATCGGATTTTTTTACAAATTTAGCGATGCTGGCAGCGATGTCGCCAACTCGTTCCAGACTAGAATTAATTTTCAGAAGTGCCATTACAAGTCTTAAGTCAATGGCAACCGGATTAAATAATGCAAAAATGTTTTCGCAATCGCGATCAATTCTTAATTCGGCCGAATTAACTTTTTTCTCGGCACGAAGCACTTCTTCAGCCAGATCCTTATCCATTTTGGCAAGGCATTCCATTGATTTTTTCATCTGATCGGAAACTAACTTCCACATCAAAACAATTTCTGACTTTAAATTTTGTAACTCTACTTCTATTTGCGGCATAAATTAAATTTCGTAATAAATATTGGATTTATTGAGTAAAATCAAAAGGATTAACCAAATCTTCCGGTTATGTAATTTTGAGTACGCTGGTTTTTTGGATTCGTAAAAATTTCTTTTGTTGTATTATATTCAACCAATTCTCCTAAGTAGAAAAAAGCAGTACTGTCACTTATCCTTCCTGCTTGCTGCATATTATGCGTTACAACCACAATTGTGTATTTTGCTTTTAGTTCGTGGATGAGTTCCTCAACTTTTGCAGTGGAGATCGGATCAAGCGCTGAGGTTGGTTCGTCCATTAAAATAATGGAAGGCTGAATGGCTAAGGCTCTTGCAATGCACAAACGCTGCTGCTGCCCGCCCGACAATTCAAATGCAGATTTTTTTAATTTATCTTTTACTTCATCCCACAACACAACCTGTTTTATGGAGGTCTCAACACGCTCTTCAATGAATTTTGCATCGGTAATTCCATTCACTCTCAAGCCGTAAGCTACGTTTTCGAAAATGGTCTTTGGAAAGGGGTTTGGTTTTTGAAACACCATTCCTGTTTTTTTGCGAAGCGCATCTACATTCACTCCTTTAGCATAAATGTCCTGACCATCAATTAAAACCTGTCCTGTTATTTTGATCCCGTCTATCAGATCATTCATGCGATTGAACAAGCGGAGGTAAGTTGATTTACCACAACCCGAAGGACCAATTAAAGCAGTAACCGTATGAGAATGTATGGCAAGATTTATGTCTGTTAGGGCCTGCGAGGCACCATAAAAAACATTGGCATTTTTTGATTCTAGTTTATACATCTTAGTTCATTTTTACTTTTCTTCCGAAATATTTTCGCAAAGCATTGGCGAGTAAATTCGTGATCAATACGATTATAATTAGTACGAGTGCTGTGCCATAGGCAATTGGTCTTGATTCTTCAATGTTTGTTCCGCTTGTTGAGATCACATAAAGATGATAGGGTAATGCCATCGCCTGATCAAATATACTCGTCGGCAATTTTGGTAAAAAATAAGCGGCTACAGTGAACAATATTGGCGCTGTTTCTCCCGATACTCGCCCAACTGAAAGAATTAATCCTGTTATGATGTTTGGAAAGGCAATTGGAAGAACAACTCTTCTTGTTGTTTGCCATTTTGTAGCTCCTAAACCAATACTCGCCTGACGAAATGTATTGTCAACTGCTTTCAGCGCTTCTTCCGTAGTTCGAATAACAACCGGTAAGGCCAGCAATCCAAGTGTAAGTGAACCTGCTAAAATGGAATCGCCGAACCCAAGCTTGTTTACAAATAACGACATACCAAACAAACCGAATACAATAGAGGGAACCCCTGAAAGATTATTGGTCATTTGTTTTATAATTTTTTTAAAGACCCCATCTTTTACATATTCGTTCATGTAAATTGCTGCAAGCACGCCAATAGGAAAAGCAAATAACATGCTGCCGGCAACAAGATATAGTGTGCCGATAATTGCTGGATAAATTCCTCCTTTTGTCATTCCGTCTTCCGGCATTTGAGTGATGAAACTCCAGTTGATAACGGAGATCCCTTTGTAAACAATGAAAGAAAGTATGATCAATAAAATGGCAACAATAAAATAGCCCAGAAGGCCTAAGATGAAAAAGGCAATACTTTGATTGCGTTTTTTGCTCTTTGCAAGTTTATCTTCGTTCACTACATTCATTAGTGTTTATTGAATTTTTTGCGGTTAGAAACAAACTCCACAGTTAAATTTATAAATAAAGTTATAATGAAAAGAATACACCCAAGTGCAAATAATGCCTTATAGTGCAGACCGCCATAAGGAGCTTCGCCTAATTCGGCAGCAATGGTTGCAGGAATGGTTCGCATAGGTTCTAAAATGCTATGTGGAATTACAGCCGCATTTCCTGTTACCATTAATACTGCCATTGTTTCACCTATGGCACGACCAATTCCTAATATGGCACCTGCAGAAATTCCGGAGATAGAGTATGGTATCACCACTCTGTAAATAGTTTGCCATTTGCTTGCGCCTAAAGCTAAACTGGCTTCTTTCATGGCTCGCGGCGTATTGCGCATGGCATCTTCAGAAATTGTAATGATTGTTGGAAGGGCCATTATGCCTAAAATAATGCTTCCGGCCAATCCGGTTTCTCCAACAGCAACCCCAAATGTTTTTTGAATCAATGGAACAATGATCACCAAACCAAAGAATCCATATACAACGGAAGGAATCCCGGCAAGTAATTCAATTAATGGTTTCATGAAACGGCGCACATTTTCTTTTGCGATCTCACTCATGTAGATCGCGGCAGCCAATCCCAAGGGAAGGGCAAGCAAAATAGCACCAAGACTTACCCAAAGTGTACCAAGGATCAAAGGCTTTACACCAAGCTGCGCAGAGGGATGTGCTGTTGGAAACCATTCCTCACCCATAAAGAATTCAGAAAGGCTTACCTTATCGGCATGCAATTCTTTTCCCTTAAAATTTTTATCAAGATATTTTTCAGGAAAAAAGGCAATGATGTTCGGAAAGCTATCTACTATACTGCTAAGTCGAAGAGGAAGTAATTCAAAATTCTCGCCGATCTGCTCATCAGTATAGAAATTGGAAATGTCCTCGAGGCGAAATAAAAATATAGAATCTTTTTTCCCTCTGACCTCACTCCATGAAATGATCTTTTGATCGTAAATGTTCTTTATCTCCTCTGAGGATAATTCTGTAACCGAATTATTTTTGTTAATGGCAATAACAAACCCTTCTTCAACGGCTGTTTTATCAAAAACACCAAGTCCTTCCTTAAACAGAAAAAAAACAATGAGAACCACAGTTAAACTCGTAACCGAACTGCTAAGCATCAGTAAGCCCTCAATGAATTTCTCGGAGAATTTTTTAATGAATGTTCTCAATCAGCAATAGTTTAAAAAATGAAAACAACTCTTGCAAAATGAAAGAGTTGTTTTTAATTAAATAATTTAGGATCACTTACCTAATGGCACATAGCCAACTTGTTCAACAATTTTCTGTCCTTCGGCCGATAAACAATAATCAACAAACGGCTTTACTGCTTTTTCAAAAGTTGTGAGATAATAATAGTAAAGTGGTCGGATAATTGGATATGTTTTATCTAAGGCAGTAGCAAGTGAAGGACCAACAAAAGTTTTCCCTTTGTCGAAAGAAACCTTAATGGCTTTTACATCTTTCTCCACATAAGCAAGACCTACATAACCAATGGCGCCTTTGGTTTGGCTGATAGATTGAATAATGGATCCTGTAGCAGGCATGCTTAATACAGACGAAGCATAGTTTTTATTATTCATAACATGCTCTTTGAAAAACTCATAGGTACCGGAGCTTGATTCACGAGAATAAACTACGATCTGCAGATCATCTCCACCAACATCTTTCCAGTTTTTTAATTTTCCTGTAAAGATCCCTTCAATTTGGTCTTTTGTTAATTGAGCAACTTTATTAGAAGGATTAACAACAACTGCTAATGCATCATAAGCAATAATGGTTTCCTTGCATGCTTTTCCGGCATCAGATAATTTTATCTTTTCGGTCATTTTCATTTTACGGGATGACATGCCGATCTCAGTTGTTCCGTCAACCAAGGCAGCTAATCCAACACCGCTGCCACCGCCCGTAACAGTTACTTTGGCATTCTTGTTTGATTTCATGTAGCTTTCTGCTTCTTTTTGTGCAAGAGGTAAAACGGTATCGCTACCTTTTAATTTTTGGGCAAAGTACGCACTCGTATAAAGGGAAAGAGCAAATAGAATTATTTTAGTTTTCATTGTTTATGTTTTTTAAATCAGTTTAATTAAAATTTTACTTGAAAGCGCAATGTAAATACATTATCAGAAACATCTTTTTTGTATGCGGTTACCGAAGTTGCTTCGTTTTTTACAATATCATAATAAGCCATAATTTTTGCATAAGCGTTAATATGATAGTTCAAACCAAAACCGTAAGTATCAAAACGAATATCACCGGCATTGGTTCCGGTTCCGGTTTTTCCAATGTCTGCTCCCGAGATGTTCACGTTAGGATCGTACCAGTCATATTTAACAACCACCTGAAATTTAGAGTGACCAATATCCTGAATGAAATAGAAATAAGCACCATTAAATTTACGGTGATATATGGCGGTTGATGGCAAAGCACTTAAACTCACATTGGCTCTTTGTGATGAAGCATTTGTTCCGGGTTGTTCACCTTGAATATATTCAGCTCTTAGGGTTGTAATTCCAATCGGCCAATCTATCGATGCCTGAATGTCAGCGCCCATATATTCTCGTTTTGCTTTTCGGTTATAATTTGCAGTATCAGCCGCAAAACCAAATCCCTTATCGCCATTGGCTAAGGTGGTGAAATTGTAATCTTTTTGAGTTCCTATTCTATAACCACCGGTGTAGTATGAAGCCCCAAGAGAAAAAATGAATCTTTCACTTTTGCTTGCTTTGGTATATTGCAGCCTCCCTGTATAATCTTTGAACGAATCAAATTCAGCAGCAACGCCGGCAGACCCGTTCATACAACCAACATCTAACTTTAACCCGTTTAATTTTGATGACTTTGGAACAACCATTGATCCAAAAACACCCATATCCCGTTCAACGGGGAATAAAACCTGGTTATATCTTGCGCGCTCCGGTGTTTCACGATCACCTGATGACTGCGTTAATTCAAAGCCAAATTGGTCTTGTAATAAACCACCGGTTAACGAAAACATATTTAACCAAGGATCGGTAATTTTTGCATAGGTCTCGCGCATATTTAAACCCGTTTCTCTTGCATCAATATTTACCATTAACATGATGTTGCTATATGTGTAGGTAAATTTAAAGCGACCACGACGCATGGTAAAACGGTCGTAATATTTTGTTGTTCCGCCGTTTCCAAAATCACCACCGGCAAAAGATTGTGCTCCGGCAGAATCTATATATTGAAATTGTGGCTGAACGTAACCGGTTATCTTTAACCTTTTCATTTTACCTACTTCGTCCAGTAAACTTGCAACACTTCTTGTAAGAGTATCCAGAGGATTTTCAGCGACTTCCTGTGCCATAATAAAGTTGCTTGAACAAACCAAAACAACACCTAAAGCTGCCGAAATAACATTTCTTTTGAGATTCATTTAAATTAATTTACAGTTAATAAAATATTATCAAGTGTAAAGTTATCCCGTAAAAAAAAGTCTAATGTTAAGTAAATGTTAAGAGATAGTTAGGCTATTTGGAAGACATAGAAGTCTCGCGGAAGCAAGAACTTCATAAAATAACTGCAAATGAAAGAGTTATGTAGGAAGGGGGAGTTTAGAGCGAACCGTAAGAGGTGGTTTTCAAAACTTCCCCTTTTTCGTCCCATTGTGTCCAGGTGCCGGTTTTTTCACCGTCTTTATATTCCATTTTAAAGATCTTGTTACCTGCCTCATTATAAACCATCCAGGTACCGTCTTTTTTATCATTCTTATACGATGCTTCGGCTGCTAAAGCGCCACTTGAACTGTAGCGTGCCCACAAACCAAATTTTAAATTATTCTCGAAATGCCCAAGCTCCATTTTCTTACCGTTCTCATAATATTTAATGGCATCGCCGTTCAGCTGACCGTCTTTTATGTTCAGTTCTTCTTTCACAGAACCATTATCATAGTACACTGTGTATTTGCCTGTGTACGCAATGTCGTTCTGAACGTATAATCCATTTTTGAAAGTTACATCCTGGGCTGGAGTAATATCTTTTGAGAAAGTGATGCTTTGAGCAAAAGTTACACTTACAAAAAGTATGGCGGTCAATAAAACTAGCTTTTTCATGGCACAAATATTAATTGATAAATGAGATCCTTAAGATTTCCTTATACAATTATACCAATAAACGAGGGAATGGTTGCAAAATTAATGAAAGCTTAACATTAACTTTACATTAAGAGATTCTTATTCAGATTGTAGGTCAATGATCAAATTATCCGATGTGGCCTGAATCTCTTTAATGGTAAGGCTTTTAGAGGAATAGCCTACTTGAGAGAACTCTAATTTTAAATTTTCCGAACTTTCAGTTTCTAAGTAGATGAAAAAGTGACCTTCTAAGTCAGAATAAAATGTTTTTTCGCAATTGCCGCATGAAATTTTTACGCCGGCTAATAATTCGTTGTTCTTGTTGTCTGCAATTTTTCCGCTGATGATAATGCCTTTTGCTTTTGCTGCCTTAGGCTGTTCGCCTGCAAAGCCTAACGAAGCGATCAGGATCAGAACCAAAGTTAAATATGTACAGCACTTTTTCAATTACATTACAAATTAAGGCCATGGAGTTTAACTTAACTTAATTTGTATGTTACCGAAACGTTAACATTTAAAAGAAAGGTTTAGCATTTTGAGACCATGGTTTGAAGCATCGCCGCAATTTTGAGGGTTTCATCGGCCAAGGGCTTTAAACCGGAAGGAATTTCTTTTTTAAGGCTTTTGAAAAATGCATCAAATTTGGCTTTCCAAAGCTTAACCGCACGTAGATTTTTTTTGGTAGCGATTTTAACAGAAGAACCTCCTTCAATAATGGGTTGAGCTATTAATTCGGAAAGAAGTAAACTGAATTTTTGCGTCGAGTCGCCGGATTTTTTTTTAAGGCAACTTTCGTAAACAAGCTTTACCTGTTCGCGGATTAATATGTTTCCAATAAGAATTAACTCAAGATGATTTTCTTTTTTCTTGGCCTTTTCTAATTGAACAAGTAATTTTTTAAGATGAGTTTTATGCTGAGCAACGGTCATAAATTATTTTTTTATATTAATAGAATAGCCGGTTCCGCGAAATGTTTTTATGCGGTTGTTGCCTAATTCTTTGCGAATGTTTCGTATGTGAATATCAATGGTTCGTTTAGTTGAAACAGATTCATCTTGCCAAATGGTGTTGGCGATCTCTTGCTTCGAAAAAACTTTATTTGGCTCAGAATATAACAGATCCAGCAAATTAAATTCTAACCTAGGTAAGTAATGCGTTTTTTTATCTAAAATTATTTTGAAATGTTCGCGGTCAATTAAGAAATAAATTTCTTCTTCATGACCATTTGTTTTTTCAATCCGCTTCATTAATGCTTTCAATTTTAATTCAAACACTACTGGGTTAATTGGCAGACTGATAAAATTGTCGGCCCCTGAATTCAACGAACTTACCAATATGAAATCATCCGATTTAGAAGAGCAAACCACTACAACCGGTTTTTTTATTTTTTCATTCTGAGCAATTTCCTTAACTACCGATATTGCATCGGTGTTGTCAAGGTCAAGGTCTAAAATAATAAGATCAAATTCATTTATTTTGTAAAGCCTTTCAAAATCAGAATTGGAACTGACACAATTGAATTTGCAGTTTAGTTTAGTTAATGCGTTGCTGTAAAATTCTATGTTAGAATTATTAATAGAATAAATTATACTATTGCACTTAGCCATTACTTTACATAAGTTTTTGGAAACCGATGGTATTTGCAGAAATACAATCAATAAAAACCAAAACCGCAAATGTAATTTCAAAAAAGTCAACGTCAGTTATGTGTTTGTTAGCAAATGGTTATGTTTAGATTATCCGCAGATTATCTATCCACCTTGTCTATTAAATGGGTAATGGGTGACTGATCTGTAACCTCATGAAAGTGTAAGTACTAATGAATTCTACAATAAATTAAAGTTTATTTTTTGTTTAGATAACATTGTAGCATCGGAAATTTCGAATCTTGCAAAAAAAACAGATCATGAAATATTTTCTAAGCAAAGCAATTAATCTTATTACAGACGATGATAACGAAGAATACAGATGGAATGACGTTTTGGTGAAGTCGACCATTTTGATATTTTCAATTTATATCCTGGCTACTATAGATGCTATTATTTACGGATATCTGACACGATAGTAATTTATTTTTGATTCTTGAAAAGTACCCAGCTTGTATTAAACATTAAGGCAGTGTTAAGCCATCGCAAAACTGGTAACATAAAAATAACATTAACTAAACACAGGTTAATCATACATATCCTTTTTTTGTAATCAAAAAATAATGAAAAAATTCTTGTTATTCCTTGTCCTTTTTTGGGCCGTTAGTTCTATAAAATCCCAAAATATCATTAAAGGAAAAATTTTTGATAAAGAAAATAAAGAAGGAATTGTAGGAGCGATCATAAAAATTGAAAATAGTACAAAGGCTGTTTTTAGTGATCTGGAAGGTAACTTCATAATGACCGGTCTTAAAGAAGACACTTACAATATTGAAGTATCATATATTTCTTATGTTTCCCAAATTATTAAGGGAGTTAAAGCGGTGGCAGATAGTTCGGCTGCGCAAGGCATTAATGTGGCTCTTGTTCAAGAGGGCAAGCAACTCAGAGAAGTTACTGTTTCTGAGACAAAAATTACTAACACTGAAACATCTGCTGTAGTTGAAATGAAGAAAAGTAATTCTATTGTTAATACGATCTCCGCTGCCCAAATTCAGAAAAGCCAGGATAGAGATGCCTCTGAAGTGGTTCGCCGCGTTCCTGGTGTTTCAATAATAGATAACCGTTTTATAATGGTTAGAGGTTTGGCAGATCGTTATAATACTGTTTGGCTAAATGATGCAGGCGCACCTAGTTCTGAAACGGATAAAAAAGCGTTTTCATTTGATGGTATTCCAAGTCAGTTGATAGACAGGATTCTTGTTTATAAAGCAGCCTCACCTGAACTTCCGGGTGATTTTGCCGGAGGGATGGTTAAAATTTATACAACAGCGATGCCTCAAAAAACGGGCCTTATTGTTAATTACCAAACATCTTACAGAGATGGAACAACGTATCAACCATTTTATCACACACAAGAGTATAGTGGCGATAAGTTTGGTAATGGCGCAAAAGATAGAGCATTGCCGGATGGTGTGCCCTCAAGAGCAATTTTTAGCGATATCACGCCCGACGAAAGTAAAGTATTGACCAACAGCTTTAAAAATGATTGGGCAATATTTGAAAAAAAGGCAAGCCCCGATCAGCGATTTAATCTTGGTTTTAACGGATTAATTAAAAAAGGCAATTTTAAATTCGGAAGCGTAACCTCTCTTAATTATGCAAGCACTTCGCAAACTTTAAAACTTCACAGGCAAGTATGGGACGATACCACTCAGCAATCCGATTTTACAGACATACAATCAATTGCCACAACTCGTATTTCAGGAATGCAAAATTTTTCAGCGTCTTATAAAAATCATAAACTGGAATTTAGAAATTTTTATATGCAGGTTGGCCGAATGCAAACCACCCAACGGAATAGCAATTTAATGAAAGCGGATAACGAGAGATCTTACGCCGAAATCTATGAACAAAGCCGAAACTACTCAGGTCAACTTAATGGAACGCACAGTTTTTTTAACGATAAAACAGAATATACCTGGACAGCAGGATATGCACGCAATCAGAAAGATATGCCGGATTATAAGCGGATAACATATACCAAGAAGAGGTATATGCCGGATAGTAATTATTTCGCCGGCGGCATAAAAACACAGACAGACATAACTTGTGGCGGCCGGTTTTTCTCTACCTTAAAAGAAAACATTAAGTCATTTAATCACAATCTTAAACAAAAGTTGAGGATCGCCCGGTATGAATTTGAATTGAATGCCGGAAATTATTTCGAATACAAAAACCGTAATTTTGTGGCCCGCGAATTAGGATATGCCATAGTTGGCGGACCGGGTTCATTGGCAATTGCACATTATAAAAGAGAATTACCATTGGAAACCATCTTCGCCCCGGAAAACCTTAACACTCCCGGGGGATTTGCGATAGGAGACGCTACAAAAGGTTACGATTCTTATAATGCACAAAATAAACTGGTGGCAAGTTATTTGGCCGGGAGTTTTCCAATTGGAAAACACTTAAAGCTTCAAGGCGGAGTCCGTTATGAAAATAATGTTCAGTCATTGCAAAGCAACAACGGAACCGATACCGTTATGCCTTCTATCACCACAAAATACTGGTTGCCTTCCGCGAATTTTTCTTACAGCTTTAATTATAAGAAGTCGAAGGATGCAGGTATGCCATTTAAAAGTATTGTACGGGCGGCTTATAGCAAGAGTCTTAACAGGCCTGAATTCAGGGAATGGGCACCATTATATTTTTATGATTTTGATTTTAACAGAAGCATCTATGGTTCGCTTTATCCTAATCCAATAAGTGGCACCACCGGGTCAATACTTAAAGTGTGCGAAATTCAGAATTATGATCTGAGGTATGAGTTTTATCCTACGGCAGGAGAATATTTTCAGATAGGGGCTTTTTATAAAACATTTACCAATCCAATTGTTCAAGTGATCTTTGCTTCCGGCGATCCTTCTTTTACCTTCCAAAATGCACAGAATGCCTGGGTTAAGGGTATAGAAATGGATATCAGAAAAAATCTGGGCTTTATGCACAAATGGCTAAACACAAAAATGTTTAAGAATTTCAGTTTAATTGGTAACGCTACTTTCATACAAAGCCAGATGTTTAACCCAAACGTTGGCAGCTATCAAATTGAAAGAACAACATTGCAAAATCAGTCTCCATATTTATATAACGGTGGGATTTATTATCAAAATGATAGTACAGGTACTCAGGTCACCTTATTATACAATGTTTTTGGCAGTCGCTTGGCATTTGTAGGTACTAGCAGTGATGCGAGTATTGGCGAGCTTGGAAGAAAGACGCTTGATCTCACGATCTCCCAGAGAATTTACAAAAAAATATATTTCACCTTCGGAATACAGAACATTCTTAATGCAGCTTATCGTTTGGTGCAGGATACAAATAATGATGGGAAATACGACGAAAAGAATGGAGACAAAGAAGTAATGTATTATCGTATGGGTTCTTACTATACGGCCGGCATTAAGGTTAACTTATAGTTAACACAAGGTAACACAATGATAATGTTGTAAACCAATTCAAATAAGATAGGCTCCTTTTCTTTGCATCAAATAATTTAAAACAATTCATAAACATGAAAACATTTACTCGAACATTAACTCTTATTGCGGCATTAATAATGCTTGGCAAAACTACAGTGGCGCAAACTACTGCAACTCTTGTAACAGTTCAAGATAGTATCTATACCAATACGCACTGGACTTGTGATAAACAATACTTTTTAAAAGGTTACGTATACGTAGTTAACGGTATAACCTTAACTATTGATTCCGGTGTAATCATTAAAGGTGATAAAAATACCAAAGGTTCATTGATCATTGAACGTGGTGCGAAAATTTATGCAAACGGTTCAAAGTATAATCCAATTGTAATGACTTCAAATCTTGCACCGGGTTCACGTAATTACGGAGATTGGGGAGGATTAATTCTTTGCGGAAAAGCTCCTGTGAATTGGAACGGAAATCAAAGCCAGGTGGAGGGTGGCCCAAGAAGTCTTTACGGAGGAACCAATCCTAACGATAATTCAGGTAGTTTATCGTACGTTCGTTGTGAATTTGCCGGTGTGGCTTTTTCACCAAACAATGAAATTAACGGTATCACATTCTGTGGTGTTGGTAATGGAACAAATGTTGACCATTGTCAGGTTTCTTTTAGCGGCGACGATTCATTCGAGTGGTTTGGAGGAACAGTTAATTCTAAATACCTTATTGCATTCCGTGGTTGGGATGATGATTTTGATACTGATAACGGTTTTTCAGGCTTAAATCAATTTGGTGTTGGATTACGCGATCCATTTGCTGCTGATCAATCGGGTTCTAAAGGTTTTGAATCTGATAGTTATCAGGCAGGAACAAAGAACGGACTCTTAGGTGATACAACAGGCTTAACAAAATGTGTATTTAGTAATTATACAATGATAGGCCCTTTGGTTAACCCGGGTTCAACGGCTTATGATCCACAGTTTGTTTCAGGAGCTCACATTCGTCGCGGTAGCGCTATTAGTATTATGAATAGTGTAATTGCCGGATACCCTGCAGGTGTATTAGTTGATGAGTCTTCAGCATCTTATGGTTCAACCACAAGAAATATGGATCAACTTGGTTCGGCAGGCGACACTATTTCGCAAATAAGAAATACGATTATTTGTGGTATACCTGTAAATTCTCCGGGTAATCCAACGATCAAAGAAATGGTCTATGTTAAAGATGGTCCTCGTTCTTTAACTCCAACAAATGTTGAAGGAGACACAATCACAGGTACTCCTTTTAGTCCGTTCCCCGGCCCATTTGATTATTTTTTCTCAGCCGGTTCCGGAACTGTAACTGTTACAAAAAATCATAACAAAATATATCCTACCGAACAAACCGGCGTTAGATTACAAGCCCCTTTTACTTTGCTTGCTCCTAGTTTCGTTCCAACAAGTACTTCGCCAATTTGTTATAATTCTACAGGACTACCTGCTTATGTGATCACTCACTACAGTGTTTGTTGTGCACAATCTGATCATTTTGCTAATACAAACAAATATCCTTTTAATCCTGCAAATCCAATTAATTTAGATACTTCAAACTGGTTCTCAAATTATAATGCGCCATCTTTCCCTCCGCGTTTTTCAAGCGGTCGCTTAAAGAATCCATTCTTTACTAAAGTGAATTATGTTGGTGCATTTTCCGGTACGCAAACAAGTTCTGATAATTGGATGGCAAACTGGACTAACTTTGATCCAAACAATGCTAATTATTCAGGTGTTTGTACAACATCGGGCATTAAACAAAACTTCCTTGAAAGTACTTATTTGCAGGCTTTCCCTAATCCGGCTCACGAATCGGTAACAATTAATTTTAGCTTAAACGATCCTGCTATCGCAAGCATTGAATTATATAACATTTACGGACAAAAATTAGATGTTGTTGATCTTCAAAATGCAATGCCTGGTTTAAATAGCGCAACAATTAACACAAAAGAATTACCTCAAGGTGCTTATTTTATAAAGTTACAAGTTAATGGTCAAAGTAAAACAACTAAGATCATTGTAGCAAAATAGAATATATGTAACATAAATTAAAAGGCCAATCTGTTTGAGGTTGGCCTTTGTTTTTTGAATTATCGAGTATTAAATAACCTAAACACTTATGAAACCATCGGTGAAAATAATTGCTGTGATCTTGCTGATTTCTTTTTTTGGCTGCACCAACAAGAAGGGAATGCTCCCTTTACCACAAACCTCTTTAAATACAACGTCTGTTGTTAGTGGATGTGATTCAACAATTGTTTCTTATCAAAAAAACGTAATTCCTATCTTAAGCAATAATTGTTACTCATGCCATTCAACGGCAGTTACAACGAATCTTGGCGGGCAAGACCTTGAAAATTTCACTTCACTTAAAAATTATTTGAATTATCAGTTTCAGGCCAACGGAATTTATGGGTCTAAATTCATGCACATCATTAATCAAACCTCCGGCGTTTTGCCAATGCCTCCAACCTCAAAATTGTCTGTTTGTGATATCGCAATAATTAACAAGTGGATCGCCGATGGCGCACCACAAAACTAGGATCTCTGAATTATTTTATTGAACAACTGTAAGAAGTCACTGTGCTACCTTTTCCCAGTAAGTAAGAGCCGTAATTGTTGCATGCGGTATCAGCCTGGCTTTTTGTGAACCTTTCAATGAATTTGCTTCCATTATTAATTAAAACGTTTGCAGTGTCCGTTATAAGACAAATACACTGCCAGTCTTTTCTTTTCTTTTTACCACAACTTGTAGTTATCGAAAATAGAAACAAACAAAACAGACTCAGTTTAAAAACAAATTTCATAGAAAAGTCATAAATACCCCGCAAAGGAAAAACTTATTTTTAAGTTGATCTTAACTCTAATGTTAACATAAGGTTAAATATAATATCAAATCCACTGTTTTATTTAAAACTGATTTAACATTGTAAACGCATTTTTGACATAAATTCGTTGACATTATGGCAAACACAATGAACAAGATTTTATTAGTTGATGATGAAGAGGACATTTTAAATTTTCTGTCTTACAACTTGAAAAAAGAAGGCTACGAAGTTTTTACTGCCTTGAATGGTCATGATGGAATTGATCTTGCAAAAAAAAATAAACCTGATCTAATTGTGCTCGATGTAATGATGCCCGAAATGGATGGCATTGAAACTTGCCGATTGATCAGGGAAAACGAGAGCTTAAAAAACTCTCTTATTGTGTTTTTAAGTGCCCGAAGCGAAGACTATACACAGATCGCAGGCTTTGATTCAGGCGCAGATGATTATATAACAAAACCTATCAAACCTCGCGTTTTCATAAGTCGAATAAAGGCTTTATTAAGAAGAACCGGTGGAACTGCCTTAAAAGCAGAAAAGGTCTTAGACTTCGGAAGCATTAAGATCGATCTTGAAAAATACATGGTTTACAAGAACGGTGAAGAAACTGTTTTGCCTAAGAAAGAATTTAAGTTGCTTGAACTTCTGGTTTCAAAACCAGGAAAAGTATTTACCCGCGAATTCATTTTGGATCAGATCTGGGGCGAAGAGGTTGTGGTTGGCGACAGAACCATTGATGTGCACATTCGTAAGCTAAGAGAGAAGCTTGGCGATGATTGTATCAAGACCGTAAAAGGAGTAGGATACAAATTTGAGTTTTAAAGATCACATCTCATTATATGGAACTGAAATATTTTTATAAAAACAGGATCCATTTTCAATTAGCATTCTTGATGTTTCTTTTTGTTAGTTGCAAACACGACATTGGAAAACTTCCTAAACCAATTTCAGGGAATTCAAATACTGTTGTTATTTCAGAATGTGGCGATCTTTCTGTTGTTTCATACAGCACGCAAATTCAACCGATAATAAATTTGAAATGTGTTAGTTGTCACGATGCGTCTACCGGCATCAAATTATATAATTATCCCAACCTTGTTTTATACGCTAACAGTGGGCAGTTGGTTGGATGTTTGAATGGTAACGGCAGTTATTTGCAAATGCCCCCTACCGGAAGTTTAGATTCTTGCACTATCAAAATAATAGCCAGTTGGGTGCAACAAGGAAAGCTTAACAATTAATTTGTCTTTGATCATTCAAATCGATTCCCCTCAAGCAGAATTTTCCGATCACCTTAAACTTGTTGACTTAAGTATACTTTTTGCGTTTAGGTTTAACCACACAATTTACTTTAAAGAGATTCAACAGTAAATATTTCATAATGTTTTCAAAATGAGTTCTGTTTTTATCGTTGTTAGTTTTGTGAAATAAATTCTAAAATTTAAACTATGAAAAAAACATTACAATCTGCTTTGATCGGCTTTTGCCTTTCACAAACCATTAGCTTGAATGCACAACTAACCTTAACGGGCCCCAGTTCTTCCCAATCGCCATACGTTAAACCAAGCGTTCCGGGTGCAACCATCACATCAATTCTAACCGCCACTAATATTATAGGAACCTACACCATGTGCGGTATACCTGATGGTCTTGGCGCCTACGATAATGGTGGAGGTACTTTTACAGTATTGATGAATCACGAATTAGGAAACACGGTTGGTGCTATAAGGGCACATGGATCGATCGGTGCTTTCGTTTCCAAATGGATAATTAATAAATCAAATTTGTCGGTTGTAAGCGGATCTGATCTTATGCAAAATGTGAATTTGTGGAACGGAACTTCCTACACTTTATATAATTCCTCCAATACTTCAACACTCGCAGCCTTTAACAGATTTTGTTCTGCAGACCTTCCTCCTGTTTCGGCATTTTATAATACTGTTACCGGAAAAGGAACGCAGGAACGTATTTTCATGAATGGAGAAGAATCTGGCGATGAAGGTCGCGCGGTAGCTCATATTGCGACAGGGCCAAATGCAGGCACCAGTTGGGAATTGCCATACCTTGGCAAGTATTCTAAAGAAAATCAAGTGGCTTGTCCGTTCATGAGTGATACAACTATTGTAGGAGGAATGGACGATCAAACTCCCGGCCAAGTGTACTTTTATATTGGAACAAAAACTAATTCAGGAAATGAAATTCAGAAAGCCGGTTTAAGCGGAGGAAAATTATTCGGCGTAAAAGTGAACGGAATGTCGGCCGAAACAAGCACTTCAATTCCTACTGCAGGAACATCGTTCTCGTTAGTAAATTTAGGAATTGTACAAAGCATTAATGGCGCTACTCTGAACGCGAACAGCAATGCTGCGGGGGTAACCACATTTTTAAGACCTGAAGACGGCGCTTGGGATCCCTCAAATCCAAACGATTTTTATTTTAATACCACAAATGCTTTTACAAGTCCAAGCCGTTTGTGGAAATTAAGTTTTACGAATATTGCGAACCCTCAGTTAGGGGGAACAATTACTGCTGTATTGGATGGTACCGAAGGACAAAAAATGCTGGATAATTTATGCGTTGCAAATGGATATGCTTTACTTCAAGAAGATGTAGGAAATCAGATCCACAATGGAAGAATGTTCAAATACAATATTGCTACCGATGTTCTAACGCCTATAGCTTATCACGATTCGGTTCGCTTTGTTACAGCGGGCCCATCTTTTCTTACGCAGGATGAAGAAACCTCAGGAATAATTGATGTATCATCTATACTTGGCCCCGGTAAATTTTTATTTGTTGATCAGGCGCATTATGCCATTGGGGGAGGAGTTGTTGAAGGTGGACAATTAATGTTATTGGATTATCCTACTCTTGTTTCAGGCATCAAGCAATCGGATGAGAAAGAATCAATTGTTAGGCTATTCCCAAATCCAACAAATGATGAATCTACTTTAAAAATTGTTCTTGAAAAGAATGAACATGTTATTGTAAAACTAGTTGATATACTTGGAAAAACTGTTTCTTCAATCATTGAAAAAGATCTTGAGCGTGGTGATCAATCGATCAAATTAAACACGAGCGAATTGAAAAATGGATTATATTTTGTTAATGTTATTGTAGGAGAAAATGCAAACAACATTAAGTTAGTTATAGAGCATTAATTTTGTGAGGATGAGTTGTTACCGGACGTGTCATTAAGCGCGTCCGGTTTTTTTTAAATCAATAAAACGATGTCGAATAGATTATTCTCAGAAAAACAACAGATGAATATATTTGTAAACGAAATATTACGATACGGTATCGGAATAATATTTTTTGCAGGGGTGGTTTTTTTATTGAGATAGAATAAAATTATTTTTTCCATCTTTCCAATCTTCCCATTCCCCTTGTAAACAACCAGGCCATGAATCTGTTATGGCCACTTTCGATCATCATCTTTCTGCAAAATTCCTGAAAGTCATCAACCTTATCGCCCTTCCATCTAAAATCACCTTTATCGTAGCAATAACTGCAATACTTATCATTCTTTGATCCGTCTGCATTCGTACTTCCTCCATTAGGATCTTTCTTTAAAGGCATTCCGCAACTCTGACACATTGTTTTTGACATAGGTGTTTGTTTTTAAATATAAATAAAAGATTGGGTCAACCATGTTTTAGCAGAAGGTGGCGACACATAGTTACGTCCCGCTGGTCTGCCTTATTTGTATATTCCTTTATTTGGATTCGAATCATTTACATCAACGTATTGAAGTTTATTTGTCTTTTTGTTAAAGCCAAAAGAATAATATGTTGAGTAATTACTGGCGTGACTTGCTTTCGCGTTGATTCTAGTTATAGTATTGGCAAACTGGATTGAAATAACTGCGAAGTTGTCTATTTTGCCAGAAACAGAATCAGTTTTTTTAAACATTTTTATAGCCCGATCAAATCCTCCATCACTCTGTGATAAGTCCATATATTTTTTTAATTCGGAGTATTTTCTATTGAATAATAGCGATCCTATTTTTTCTACTGTTTCAAAGCACTCCGCTTTTTCCTTAAAGTCACGAAAACCAAACCTGTACTCAGTTCCATAATTATCTTTTAATACAACTTTAATTAAATCATAAGGTTTTAATTTATAACTCTGCGATAATCGATAAAATGCAAAAGCTATCACGGAGGCATCTTCCTCAATAAAAGATTGCTCCGTAAAAAGGCTTTTTATAATAACTCCTTCTGCGTCGCGGGTAATTTTACAAGTTTCTGCCCTAAATATCGCCTTAATTTCCCTAGCAACCTTGTCGTCTAGCGTGTCGCTTTGATTGGCAGCCTTATTTTCAGGAATATTATTTTCATTGCCAACTTTGTTGTTACAGCTCACTAATAACCAAAAGCAAATTAAGGTTGAAAATATTATTTTTGTCATAATCCCTCTTTTCAAGCGATATTTTTATCTACCTAAATATTTGTCCGGCCACTTACTGCTAACGGTTTCCGAATTTGCGTTCGGCGGGCTTTGGAACATTCCTGTGTCTAAACCGACCAAACAAAATTAATTGCTCACCGCTGCCTCTTTTTTTGCTTATAGTAAAAATAAACATTCCGCCGCAGGCGGGCAAATTATAAGCAAAAAACTTCGACGTCCGCCCGCTGACGCGAATTTGGTGTTAGGCACAGTAAATTCAACCTGGGAAATAGACGTACATAATACTGTCAAACTTAGCATATGTTTTTAGCGCTTTTATTAAAGAGTCAGGGTTACCTTTAAAACTGGCTGAGTAGTCACGGAGGTCTTTATCAACTTTATCAGAGCTTATTTGTAAGTCAGCGAAAGCGCCGTCTGTTGTCATTGGCGAAAGTCTGCCACCATTAATTATCTTCTCTTTATTTTTAACGAATAAATATTCGCGGTAAAAAATACCTTTTGTGTTTTCAAATGGAATTTCAGCCTTCTCCTGTTTTAAATCACTAAAGTCTAATAATTTTTTAATGTCAGCTAATTCTTCTTTTGATAAATTACGAGAAGTTTTAAAGTCGCAAGTCGGTGGAATTGAGCTCATGCAACTAAATTTAATTGTTTGATCAACAACAACAATATTATATTCTTGTTGACCTTGAAGCGAAGAAGGGTTTTTAATAAATAAGTCAATTACAAAATGATTGCTGTTATACTTCTTTTCATTGTTTTTGTCCGACGGAATAAACTTGCAGTTTACAAAGTTTGCTATTCTTTTTTCGTAGGCTGGCAAATTTGTCGGAACGACAATTGTCGAGGTAATGCTACTTGTAGTATAAGTAGATTTATCAGTAATAATTCGGCCTGGTACCATGCCATTTGGTAGAGCACCGTCGTCTTGCGGTGCACAAGAGAAAAGGAAGAAGATCATTATTGTCCCAGAAATTGTCTTAAAGTTCATGTCTGTCTAATTTATTGTGCCTAACTACCTTATAAGCGAACATCTGATCATTAGTGCTCAATTGTAATTATTTGTCCGCCAATCATAAGTTAAATATAAACAAAAACCCCGTTCATTTTTAATGAAACGGGGTTTTTAATAAAGTTGAATTTGAAATTAGTTCTTCGCCAAATAGCTTGCCACACCTTTGTGATCAGCCTTCATGCCTTCTTTACCTTTTACCCAGTTGGCAGGACAAACTTCACCGTTCTCTTCGTTAAATTGTAAAGCATCAACAACACGTAAAGCTTCATCAACGTTACGGCCTAATGGAAGATCGTTCACTAATTGGTGACGAACATTCCCGGCTTTATCAATTAAATATAAGGCGCGGTAAGCGATCATTTCGCTGCTCGCAATAAATTCGCCATTATCAGTTACATCATACTCGCCATTTAAACAACCATAAGCAATTGAAATGGTTTTGTTAGTGTCGGCAACTATCGGGTAAGTAATTCCTTTGATACCACCTGCTGCTTTATCCATTTGTAACCAACCCCAGTGACTTTGTTCTGTATCGGTGCTGCAAGCCACTAACTGTACATTACGTTTTTCGAATTCAGCAAGTTTTTCCTGAAAAGCATGTAATTCAGTCGGACAAACAAACGTGAAATCTTTTGGGTAAAAAAAGAAGATCACATATTTTTTTCCTACATATTGGTCTAAAGAAAAATCATTTAATATTTCTCCGCCTTTATCTACCGCTTTTGCTTTGAAGCTCGGTGCTTTTTTTCCTACAAGTGTTGACATATTTTTATAGTTTTAGTGTTAATGAATTAGTGAGGTACAAAATTATGATTTACTTTGTTTATAAGTGAATTTCATTACCAAAGTTTAACAAACAATACACTAACAAAAAACCCTGATATGAGCATCCAAATTGGCGATTTAGCCCCTGATTTTAAGCTGTTTAACACCCAAAAAAAGGAAGTTTCCCTTTCGGAACAAAAAGGCACGAATGTCATCCTTTTGTTCTTTCCTTTTGCCTTTTCGGGAACCTGCACTGCCGAGCTTTGCAAAATGCGCGATGATATTGCAGTATACAATGATTTGAACGCAGTTATTTTCGGGATCTCCAACGATTCGGTTTTTAGTATGATAAAATACAAAGAAGCACAGAATCTAAATTTCGAATTGCTATCCGACTTTAATAAAACCGTTTCTGAAGCATACGACTCTTTGTATGCAGATTTTATTTTCGGAACAAAGGGCGTAAGCAAACGCTCAGCATTCGTTATTGATAAAGAAGGAAAAATACAATACACCGAAGTTTTAGAGAACGCCGGCGAGCAACCCAATTACGAAAACATAAAAGCTTGTTTAGAGAAATTAAATTAGAAACTGAATGTACTCCCTTCTCCTTTGGAGAAGGGTAGGGGATGAGGCTCAATGCTAAAACAATACTATAATAAAACTTTAATTGAAGCTGGCTGCGATGAAGCAGGGCGTGGCTGCCTGGCCGGCCCGGTTTTTGCCGCCGCTGTTATTTTGCCAAAGAACTTTAAGAATAAATTACTCAACGATAGCAAACAATTAAAAGAAAGTGATCGCTATGATCTGCGGCCCATTATCGAAAAGGAAGCAATTGCTTTTGCAGTAGCACAAGTTTCGAATATCGAAATAGATGAAATAAATATTTTGCAATCTTCTTTTTTAGCGATGCATCGCGCAGTAGATCAATTAAAAGTTCGGCCGGAATTATTATTGATCGACGGCAACCGCTTTAAAGTTTACCCAAACATTCCACATCAATGCATTATAAAAGGCGATGCAAAATTTTTGAGTATTGCCGCAGCAAGTATTTTAGCAAAGACCTATCGTGACGATTTTATGCTCGAAGCAGCTAAAAAATACCCGAATTATGGTTGGGAGAAAAACATGGGTTATCCTACCAAAATGCACCGACAAGGAATTAGAGATCATGGAACTACGCCCTTGCACAGACTAACTTTTCAGTTGCTTCCAAAACAGTTGGAGTTGTAGTATTTTCAAAGATTCCATTTCACGCAGATGGCCGCGGATGCGTTCGCAGATGAGCGCAGAAGGGCTGCATTCCGCACAAAGTCAGCGTTCATCTGCGAAAGCATCAGCGATCACGACGCGTCGTGACTGCGTGAAACCAGCCTCTTGATGGTTTTGGCTATTCACATTTCAATATTGATAAATCCATTTTTATGAGGCGAAGCGGCCTTTACTATACTCTATCTTAGAAGGGTATTTGAATTTAGTAAAACGCATATTTTTTTATGTATTGATTGTTCTTGCCCTTGCCGGAGCAGTATGGGCTTACTTTCACCTAAAGAACACCAAACAACCTTCGCTAAAAGCCATTAATGTTTTACCTGATAGCGCCATTTGCATTATTGCAAGCCATAATTTTAATGAACTGGCCAACAAACTCAGTAATCAGAATTTAATTTGGAACGAAGTAGTGAATATTAAGGAATTTAATGCTCTGCACAAACACATTCAATTTTACGATTCCATTATCAGCGAAAACGAAATGCTGAAAGATTTTTTTAAGGATCATACGATCTATCTGGCACTGTATAATAATAATTCAGCTGTAAATTATCTGATCACGTTTAATTTGAACGATCTTGCTCAGGAACGGGAATTTGCCGAAGCGCTTAACAGATCCATAAAAGGACTCGTTAAAACCGAATTTGGATATGAATTTACAGCTTTAGAAAAAAAATGTATCCTCAAATTGCAACAAGGCGTGGTGGCCATTTCAAATAATAGTTCTCAAATTGAAAATGCGTTTGCATCTCAAAATAGTAAAGTTGCAAAGAACAAAACAGTGATGGCACTGTTGGACTTGAATAAGGAAGATGATCTGCTGAACATTTATGTAAATCACCAAGAACTGAGTGCTGTCAAAAAAACAACTGAAGTAAATGCTGATGATCTTATTTTGAGTGGACACTCGGTTTGTAATACAGAAATTTATCCCGATGAGATCTCACTCAACGGATTCAACAAACCTGATTCTTCGTCGTTACTCAATGCCCTGTCTAATCAGCAAGCACAGACCTGCGATTTTTTAGCGATGCTGCCCTTTAATACCGTTTCCTTCAAAGCCTTGGGTTTCGGCGATTTTTTAATGATGAGAAAAAAATTCAAAATTGAAATGAGCGGATCCAAAAAATTCTGGAAACAAATAAACGACAACGCTATGTTCAATGCAGAGCTTGAATTCTATGAGGCCATCAACACTAAAATAATTGAAACTGAATTGGCTCAAAACGGCGCGTTCACCAAAGCACTGCTGATCGAAATAAAAGACACTACTAAGGTTCTGGAATTAATGCAAATATTTTCGGATAGCATTGCAGTATATCAAAATGCAAAACTTGCTCATTTAGATTCCAATACCATAAATATTGCTGCGGCAAGTTTCGGGAATGCATTTAACATTAAGGCCCAATATGCTTTTGTGACAAATAATTATTTTATTTTACTCGAAAACAAGAATGATGCCGAATATTACATAAATGCATTGAACACTAATGCCGTGCTTACCCAAAACGAATTTTTCACCGAGTATGCAAAGGAAAACCTTGGACTCAATTTTAATTATATCTATTATTCAAGCATCAACAAAAATCCACGGCCTGTTAAACTGGTGTTTCAGTTTTTGAAAGCCGAAGATGTAAAACATTCTGAAAAACTGAGTGATTTTTGCATCAGCATTTCTAATTATAAAAGCTTGTTGCAATTCAGGGTAAATTTAAAATACCAGCAGATCCGAAAAGACAAAGAAACACCGAGTTTATGGACCCTGGAAGCCGACACACTTATTCAAACAAAGCCATGGCCTTTTGCCAATCACAAAACAAATGAGAATGAGTTGGTGTTTCAGGATGCAAAGAATGACCTGTATTTAGTAAATGCCACCGGAAATGTGATCTGGAAAAAGCACATCAACGAGGCCATTCTGTCGGAAGTTTATACAATAGACGCTTTCAAAAATAACAAATTTCAAATGCTGTTCAATACCGAAAATTATCTTCATTTAATTGATCGTAATGGCGAGTATGTAGCGGGGTATCCACTTAAGCTTCCTGCAAAAGCAACCAACAAGTTAACACTGATGGATTATGAAGGCAAAAGAGATTACCGTTTGTTCATTGCTTGCGCCGATGACAAAATTTATAACTACAATGCCAACGGTTCAAAGAACGAAGGCTTTGCTGCGGTAAAAACCCAGGAGCCTGTTACTTTACCCATTAAGTATGCAAAGGTTGGCTTGAGCGATTACCTTCTGGCAGTAGATGCTGAAGGCAAGATCTATGTGTTTGGTCGAAAGGGCGACGGCAGAATTGATATCAGAAACAGAGTAATTGGTGGTTGCAACGATTTTTTTGTCGACGCCGGTTCTAACTTAAAAGAAACCAAATTAATTTATCTCGACGATAAAAGTAGTTTGCTTAATAAGATCAGTTTAGAAGATAAAAAAGAAACTGTAAAATTGAGTAACGATTTTGAAGAAGCAAATGTTTCATTTGATCTGATCGACGATGATAAAAAAACAGATATATTAATTGCTGCAAAAACCGGCGCTTTTGTATTTGATTTTGCGGGTAACCGAATGTTCAATTATACTGCTGAAAATGCTGAGTTCAAAGACCTGATATTTCAGATGGATGTGGAGAACACTTTATTTTTGGCTAATAATATTATCACGAACGAAGTAAATGTGATTAATCCTTCAACTGCAGTCTTGAAGAATAAATACCCGGCAAGCCAAAAACCTTTGATGATGGATGTTTTTAAGGATGGGAAGAAATATCTTTTACTCATCAACAATAAAACAATGAGTTGCGTAATGCTGAATTAATATTCAAATACACCAAACTCCGATCGAATTGTAACTTTCTTACCCTTGTGTGCTTCAACTCTGCCAATGATCTGCGCATCGATATTAAAGCTGTTGGCAATGGCAATTACTTTTTGAGCATCTTGTTCCGAAAGATAAATTTCTAATCGGTGGCCCATGTTAAACACTTTATACATTTCTTTGTAGTCCGTTTTGCTTTGCTCCTGAATTAATTTGAAAAGTGGAGGTAGGGGAAATAAATTATCTTTAATGATATGTACATCATTCACAAAGTGCAACACCTTGGTTTGAGCACCACCGCTACAATGTACAATGCCATCAATTTTACCTGCTAATTCTTTTAAGATCCCTTTTACCACCGGAGCATAAGTTCGCGTTGGCGATAAAACTAATTTACCGGCGTTTATTTTTTCAGTAACGCTTTTTCCGCTCTTATCTTTATAAGAAACTTCGATCTTGTCTGTAGGGTTTATTTGTCCGCAATACACAACTTCTTTTGCTAATGCGTTATCATAGGATTCCGGATATTTTTCGGCAATATGCTTGCTAAAAACATCGTGACGCGCACTGGTTAAGCCATTACTGCCCATGCCGCCATTGTATTCGTTTTCGTAGGTGGCTTTCCCCGAAGAGGATAATCCTACAATTACATTACCCGCTTTTATATTATGGTTAGAAATAACATCCTTGCGATTCATTCTGCAAACCACAGTGCTGTCAACGATCAAAGTTTTTACAAGATCGCCAACATCGGCGGTTTCTCCGCCCGTTGAACGAATATCAATTCCGTTATCGCGTAAATTCGTTAATACTTCTTCGGTTCCATTTATGATCGCCGAAATAACTTCACCTGGAATTAATCCTTTGTTACGGCCAATGGTTGATGATAGTAAAATATTTTCGGTAGCACCAACACAAATAAGATCATCAATATTCATGATCACCGCATCCTGTGCAATGCCCTTCCAAACGCTCAGATCACCGGTTTCTTTCCAGTAAACATAGGCAAGAGAAGATTTTGTTCCCGCCCCGTCGGCATGCATAATAATGCAGTGTTCGGCGCTTCCCGTGAGGTGATCGGGCACTATTTTGCAAAAGGCTTGAGGGTACAAACCCTTATCAATATTGGCTATTGCGCTATGTACGTCTTCTTTGGAAGCGGAAACCCCGCGCTGATTGTATTTATCGGATGACATAAGTATGTAAAGTTAAAAATTTAAACCAAATAGTTTTTTCTTATTTTTACCCTGTTTTGAACCATCAAAAACTGAAAATATCTATTGTTAGTTACTTTAATACCCTGCCATTCAGGTACGGATTAAAAAAATCAGCGCTTATCAATAAAATTGATCTGCAGGAAGACATGCCCAGCATCTGTGCGCAAAAATTAAAATTCGGACAGGTTGAAATTGGTTTGGTGCCTGTAGCTCTTTTGCCTGAATTAAATAATTATAAGATCATTACCGATTATTGTATTGGTGCCAATGGAATTGTGGATAGCGTAAAATTATATAGTCAGGTGCCTTTAAACGAAATAAAAACGATAACACTCGACTATCAATCTAAGTCTTCCATTACACTAACAAAGGTGCTTTGTAAATTTTATTGGAAATTGAATGTTGAGTTTCTGGATTCAACTCCGGGTTTCGAAACAAAGGTGGCAGGAACAAATGCAGCAGTTGTTATTGGAGATAGAACTTTTGCTTTGAACAAAACCTTCAATTTTGAATATGATTTGGCTGATGAATGGAAGAGTTTCACCGGCCTGCCATTTGTATTTGCGGCTTGGGTCAGCATTCATGAAATTGATCCCGATTTTATAAAGGAATTCAATGCAGTTTTAAAATTCGGAATTGATAACACGCAAAAAGCAATTGAAGAAGATACAAGCGCATCCAAAATAAAGAATTTGAACGCAACAGATTATCTCACTAAAAAGATCTCCTACGATCTCGATCCTGAAAAACAAGAGGCTTTGGATTTGTTTTTGGAGTATATTGGGAAACTTTAAAGAAAGGCCTTCAAATGAAGTATGTTCCGTGAATGTTTCTCGCAGATGAGCGCAGATTATTTCGCTGATTTCCGCAAATATTTTTATGCGTTATTTACCAGCCTAACGATTGAATTTTTTAAACTTATCGTATTAAAATTAATAAGTAAGCCAAGTTTTTTGTCAGTTAGTCTTAGGTAAGTTAAGAGTGTTTTACAATGCACTTCTGTTAAGGCTTCAACTGATTTTAGTTCAATAATTACTAAATCATTCACAATTATATCAAGCCTAAAGCCAATGTCCATTTTAATAGTATCATAGATCATTGGCACCGCAATTTGGGTTCTTACATCAAAACCTTCTTTCCTCAACTCATAGGTAAGTGCCTTTTCGTAAACTGATTCCAATAAACCAGGTCCAAGGATCCGATTCACTTTAAAAGCAGCGCCTCTTACAGCGTATGAAATTTCATTTTCAATATTCTCCATCACAACATCTCAGTAACTAAAGCAAAATTAATATGGAAATAATGAGATCCTTGCTATAAAATGTAGCATTTTCAAAAATCTTTCCGGAATCTATAATTAGATCTATTTTTTTGGTCAAAGCCTTTTGGGAAACGCTATACTAAGATCAATTCAGCGAAAATCTGCGAGAGCATCTGCGGTCATCTGCGTGAAATTTCAAAGCCCTTAATCCTGGTCAAACATACTCCCAACAATTACCTTTAAAGCGTTGTGATGATTGATGTAGTTCAATTCAGCGAAAATCTGCGAGAGCATCAGCGGTCATCTGAGTGAAATTTCAAAGCCCTTAATCCTGGTCAAACTTACTCCCAACAATTACTCTTAAAGCGTTGTGATGATTGATGTAGTTCAATTCAGCGAAAATCTGCGAGAGCATCTGCGAGAGCATCTGCGGTCATCTGCGTGAAATTTCAAAGCCCTAATCCCCGTTAAACTTACTTCCAATAATAACCTTCAATGATTTTGGATGATTGATGTAATTTAATTCTATTCCCTGAGTTTCAGGTTCCCCGTCGTAATGTATGCTATCAGGCATTTCTCTTTTTATGCTTAAAGAACTGCAAGTAAATGTTTCAATGAATTTGCTTTCGTTGGCTTTTCCGCGAACTACTTTTAAAACGGTGCTTATGCCCTGCAATAAATTAAAGGGTTTAAGTATCACCACATGAAATAAGCCATCGTTTAATTTAGCTTGCGGCGCAATGTAAAAATCGTTGCCGTATTGTCCGGCATTGGCTATGGTGATCAGAAAAGCAGTTCGTTCGATCTCTTTTCCGTTAAAACTCAAAGTGTAGTTTTGTTCTTTGTATGCAAATAATTCGCGCAGAGTTATTTTAACATACGATTGCAAACCGCGTTTTGTTGATGTGGCAAATAATTTTCCTATGTGCGCATCAAATCCAATACCACTTGTGCAGAAAAAAGGAATGCCGTTCACAGATCCACTATCAATCAATTTGCTTTCGCCTTTTGCAATTTGCTTTATGGCCTCTTCAGGCTTCATCGAAATTCCTAGTGAGCGGGCTAAACCATTTCCTGAACCCGCAGGCACAATGCCTAAAGCAATGCCTGTATTCAAGATGGTTTTTGCTACTCTGTTAACCGTTCCGTCGCCACCAACAGCAACTGCATCAGTGAAATTTTCGATCTTTAGTTTTTGTGTTATTTCATCAAAGTGTTCCGGATCTTTCCAAATAGCTATTTCATTGTAAATGTCATTTGGAATTTCCTTGCGGATCGTTTCAATGAGTTGCCCCGAGATTTTTTTTCCGGCGTTGGGGTTAACAATAAATAATATTCTTCGGGCCATAAATTATACAGAACTTATTTCTTTATATATGTTTTCTTTTGCATTAGCAACCCAGCTTCTAAAAGGTAGGTTTTGAAAACTAAAGGTACTCGAAAAATCAATAAGTTTATCAAGGTTAAATTTTGTATCAAAAATGCCTGCGCCTGCTTTATGCCCGTCGCGTGAATTACAATATTGCTCAAAATGTCCCTGTATTGGCACCATTAAAACCGGCTTGCCTAAATACATAGCTTCGCAAACTGCCTCAAAACCTGCACTGCTGGCAAGCCCTCTGGCTTCGGCCATTTTCTCAATGAATAGTTTATCGTTAATGGCATTGACAACAAGCTTATCACGATCAAATGTATAATTGTCATAAATGTATTGTGGATTATCGGTAAAACATTGTATTTCAACAGCCGGATATTTTTTGTGCCACTCAACCAGGTCTTCAAAATAGCCATTGTTAACTAAGTAAACTAAATAGAATTCTTTCACATTAGGATTTAGTTCAAAAATGGATGAGCGGAGCAATGGTGGCACAATAACCACATCGCGATGGGAGCGACTGATGTTATAGAACGAAAGACCAATATTTTTTGTGGAACCATATGAGGTTAATCTCGCGAAAACTTTCAGCGACATTCTATCTAGTGCAAAGCCTTTCGGGAATTCAAAATCAGGGTGAAAATAGATATATTGGTGAGCTATACATAACAGAGGAATATTAGGTTTATTAAAACGATAATACAATCCGATCAATAGATCAAAAAAATTAATGATCACATCGGGCTTCTCTTTTTTTACAATATCATCAATGGTTTTCAGGCTTTTTTTGAAAACAGACAGTTTCCCAAAATTATGTATTACCGATTTAACTATGCTTATCGATTTGTTTTTTTTGTCGGTTACAAAGTTCGGACTCTGCAATTGAGTGATCGGCGCTTTGATCTTTTCGTAAAAAAAAGTTGGAATGTCTCGTACACCGCTGGAACCTAGAATAACACCGCATATCTGATGCCCGTTTTCAATTAACAGGTCATATAAGCACATAGCTTGAGTCATGTGCCCGCGACCTTCACCCTGAACAACTAATAAAAATCTTTTACCCATATGTTTATTTTTGAAGTTTTACGCCTGGAGGTAATATATCGTCAATGTTTTTGTTAACGGCTATTTTTTTAATGGCCTCTTGTTGTGCCAGCCAATCTTGATAATAGATGATCTTCCATTCTCCGTTCTCTTCCTCCACTAAGGCTGTTAAACTTTCCACCCAGTCACCTGAATTCATATAGTCGATTCCGTCAATTGTTTTGATTGCGGGCTGATGAATGTGCCCGCAGATGATGCCATGGCAGCGCCTTGCGCGTGCTACTTTTGCTAATTCATTCTCATAATCCGAAATAAAAGAAACAGCAGACTTTACTTTTGCTTTTACGGCTTGTGACAATGAAAAATAGGGTAATCCTCTTTTTTCGCGGTAATTATTGTAATGATGATTTAACCATAATAAGAAAGTATAACCTGTGTCTCCAAGCTTGGAGATCCATTTTAGCTTAGAGGTAATGTTATCAAACATATCACCATGTGTAACGAAATATTTCTTTTCTACACCAAAGTGTATGTATGATTTTTTGATCGAAAAATTGCCAATAGCAAAAGGAATCATCTCATCTAAAAAATCATCGTGATTACCGCGTATGTAAATGATCTCGCATTTACCTTTGGATGATAGATTGATGATGTGTTTAAAAAAATTACTGTGCTGTTTTTTCCAAACGCCCGACTTGCGTAATTGCCAACCATCAATAATGTCGCCATTTAGAATAAGGGTATCACATTTGTGTCCTTTTAGAAATTTTACGACTTCTTTAGCCTTGGAGGCTTTAGTGCCTAAATGAATGTCGGAAAGTACAATGGTTCTGTAATATGTCTTCACACGTTGTGGGTTTTACAAATGTTGGCTTATTACATAACTTTATCATTACCGTAAATTTATTGAATGGTTAAAATTGTTTTCAGAAAAGAAAAGAAAAATGGATTTGGTGGTTTTTGAACGACATTGAATTAACCTGATGATAAGGTTAAGTTTAATTTGGTTGGATAAACACCTTTTCAACGCTACCATTTTCATAAACTCGGAAAAGCAAACCGCCTGAATTTTCGTTTACCTCTTCACCATATAGATTTACCGTCTTTAAAGGTCTTTTATCATTTGGCTCATTGTTTATGCTCAACACTTCTGAATAAGAAAAACGCCCGTCAGCATCGGTTTGTTTAAGACGGTAATAGGATATACCCATAAGTGGAGATGAATCGTATATTTTATAGGTGAAAGGGTTAAAAGAATTTCCCTGGCCGTTTATAAAATAAGTTGGTGCCCAGTCTGTAGTTTCGGCCGAGCGCTCAACTGTAAACAAGGTGTTATTTTTTTCAGAAAGTGTTGTCCACTTTAATTCAACAGAATGTTCAATTTTTTGAGCAGTGAACTCGGCTAACTCGATCGGTAAAACCATCACTAAACAATTACACGGACTTACCTGTAAACTATAGGTTATTAATTCATCCGCCCTATCGGCTTGGCCTGAAACAACAATTGTTCCTGGACCGATCAAAGAATAATTGTCGGTAATGCTAGCATTGCCGGTGCCTTGTTGAAGAGGTTTGACCCCTGCAGGAACATCTACTTTTAGAACATCACAGTTTGAGCAATTTCCATCAGCACCGGATGATGAGCAACCATAATTCCTAGGTTTCATTTCGGCAATTATTTTGTAAGTGCAACCCGCAGGAACACTAATGCTGGCCGACATGCTTTGATAACCTGCAGTGCAATTACCTGTAACGCCTGCAGCACCACAGTTAATGCCACCGGAATAAGCCAACTGGCAATTCGCGAGACAGCCGCAACCTGCTCCTGAAACAGCAAGTACTCCATAAGGAAATATTCCTGTTGTTACCCTAAAGATACAATTCGATTCATCCCAAACATGATTAGTATTATTGATCCAATTGGCATTATTACTAATTGCCGAAAGTATGCTCGCTTTTGTTCCATTGTTAGTAACGCAGTTGTAGTTCCATTGATCTTTTGACGAGGCCATAACTATTGCGGATGTTCCAAGTGTTAAGTTGGAAGGCAGGGCACCACGATCTTTATCGGTACAGGTGCTGCTTGCAAAAGCGCCATTGTGTTTGAATGCATAAATGAAAGACGGCGATGCGCGTGTGCCTTGTAATATGTAACAATTGTCGCCGCCACTATTAAACCCAAAATTATTTCCCCAAGGACTGCCAAGATCAGTTCTTGAAATTGATCCGCCGGAACAGGTGCAGGTATTTCCGGCTGCATCATAATCAATGTAAAAAACACTGCCTGCTACAATGATAGAGTTACATGTGATCTGAAGCCCCGACTCATCGTCATTACAAGCCCAATTGGTTCCATTCCAATTATTATCAGTAACAATAAATGTTGTGTTGCACTGCAGATCAACTAAAGTAACCAGTTTAACCGCGTCGTTACCTGATTGTGTATTGCCATTTGTTTTGAATGCGATAACAGCAATATCCCCGGGTGATAATAAAGTTTGGCAGAAGTATGAAAACGGAATTAAACTCAAAAAAATAAAAGTAAGTGCTATGAGGAACCAATTTTTGTTCGGGAACCTTATTTATTTGTGGATCATTTTACTCAATTTGATGTGTCAAAATTAGGTTAAGAGTTTTCAAAAAGTATTAATGGTGTGTTAAGGTTCTTGTCCGCTCAAATACTTAACACAGAATTTACCCGGCCCTAACCTTTGCCATATAAGCAAGCCAGACTTTTATTAGCAACAATATTCGTCAAGTTTTTTGGCGTTAATGTAAATTTTTAGTGTGTTAGAAATAACATAAAATTGATATTGAAATTTATTAGTAACGTTTAATTGTGTTTGTATTAACACTCAATTTAGCTGTCTGATGTTTCTTTGCGCCTGAATGACATGTATTATGCTTTCAAAAAGTAGTGGCCATAGAACTCTTAGTTAATGAACAGATATTATTTGATTTTATTTTTTGTAAATACTTTGTTTCATTTGAACGCTCAAGTAAAAGGAAAGGTGTTGGATGCATCAACCAAAGAAGCCTTGGTAGGAGCAACTGTTTTTTTGTCAAACTCAAAGATCAGTGATTTTGTAGGGTTAAATGGAACCTACTCTTTAATAAGAATTCCTCCCGGCATATATACCATAACGGCACAATTTATAAGTTACGAAAAACAAGAAAAAATAATTGAAATAAAAGATACAGGCAAAGCAATAGTTCTTAATTTCCTTTTGCCCCAAAGCAATCAAATGCTTAACGAAATAACCGTGGTGGGTCATCAAGACAAAGGTTCGGAAGTGTATGCAAGAAGTATTGAAAGAAATTCGGATAACGTTATAAATGTTATTTCGGCAAAAAATATTGAACTAATGCCCGATGTTACAATTGGCAATGTGCTTCAGCGAATGAGTGGAGTCACTGTTGAAAAAACTTCAAGTGGAGAAGGAAGATATGCTACCATACGTGGTATGGATAAACGCTACAATTACACAACAATTGATGGCGTGAAAATTCCAAGCCCTGATTTCAAGAACAGGTATGTACCCATGGATATTTTTCCGGCCGAAATTGTAGAACGCTTAGAAGTATCAAAAAGTTAACGCCAAGTATGGAAGCCGACGCAATTGGTGGTGCGACTAATCTGGTATTAAAAACAGCTCCTCAAACTTTTCTTATCAATTCAAATATCTCTACCGGTTATAATCAATTTCTATTTGATCGCAGCTTTACTTCTTTTGATTATAAAGCTATTAACAGAAGATCACCGGCCCAGGTTCATCCCGGAGAATTAGCGACGGCTGAAGATTTCCAAACAAAAAGTTATCAGTATAAGAATGTAGAACCAAACCCAAATATTATTGCCAGCTTAAGTATTGGAAATAGATTCTTTAAAAAGAAACAGTTTGGAATTTTGGTTTCAGGAAGCTATCAGAACACCTACAACTTAACGCACGATATTTTTTTACTTCCTGCTGCCCAGCCAAACTGGACACCCTCTAACCAGCCGCTTATTGCGGACATCATGATACGTGATTATTCTCTTCAGCAGATCAGAAAAGCTATTCATGCAAAAATAGATTATGCTTTTAACCCAAGGCATAAAATAAGTTTGTATTCAGTTTACGTTGGCCTGGATGCGGTTCGTCAACGAAACATTATCGACACGATCGGCATTGGAAGCATTAATGCTAATGTCGAAAAGCAATATGAATCACGAGTAACATACCAAAGTATTTATAATGGAACCCTGCATGGCGACCACACGCTTGTTAAGGGTTTGGTCTTGGATTACACCGGCGCATATTCAAAAGCAACAGCTAATTCGCCCGATTGGGGTTCAATTACTGTTAATGGTGTTGCAAGTTCACCAACGTTTAAATGGAAAACTTTTAAAAGAAGGTGGCTTCAAACTACCGATGAAGATATTGCTTGGTATGGCAATCTTACCTACAGTTTAAATGTTTTTGGACAAGGCATCGAAACAAAGGTAGGCGGAATGAATAGAAATAAAACAAGAGTTAATTTTTATGATGAATATGATCTGGCCTTTGCCCCAAACCAGTCTGTTACTTCAGCCGGAATTTCAGAAGCTCAGTTTTTTGTATATAATGGTTTAGGCTCATCTCAAGACGCGAACAATTATACTATTAATGAGAATGTTAATGCATACTACGCTCAAATGAAACTAACGCTTTTCAAAAATGTCCAGTTGCTTGGAGGCGTTAGGATAGAAAATACACAGCAAGGTTTTATCACAAAAGTGCCTGATAATATTCCCGGAAAATTCGGTAGCAAAAAATACAAGGATATGCTTCCAAGCATAAGTTTGAAATATGCAATTACACCCAAGCAAAATGTTAGAGCTAACTATTACAACTCTATTTCACGACCAAGTTTTTATGAGATCATACCTTACATAATTCAAGGCGAAGATTTTAATGAAATTGGAAATCCTTATTTAAAACACACTAAAGCGAGCAACTACGACTTAAGGTATGAGCTTTTTCCAAAACCTACTGAACAGCTTTTGGTTGGTGTCTTTTACAAAAACATTATTAATCCTGTAGAATATTCCTTTGTAAGGGAATCAGGATCTCCTTCTGCCTTAGATCTGCAGCCTCAGAATTTTGGAATTGCAACTAACTACGGCTTTGAATTGGTTGTGAATAAATTCTTTAAACAGTTCGGCGTCTCAGCAAATTACTGCTACACTAAATCCGAAATTACTACTGATAAAATTCTGTATTATCATGATGATGTAAAAGGAAATACAAATAAGATCGTTTCGCAAACACGTCCATTGCAAGGTCAGGCAGATCATATTGCCAACCTCTCGTTAATTTATAAAAGTCCGAAACTGGGATTGGACCTTCTCCTTTCAGGAGTTTATACAGGTAAAATGATCTCATTGGTTTCGGCAGCATATGGCCTAGACTATTATCAAATGCCAATGACGCGCCTTGATTTTTCCGGTGAAAAGTCGATCAGTAATAAAAACCGAAAGTATAAATTTTATGTGTTTGTAAAGATCAGCAATATTCTCAATACAAAAACTGTAGTACGTATCATGCAGCCTAATTTAACATTACCTGATGGTTCATTGTACTTACCAATTCAAGACACTCATGACAACATTGTGGTTCAAAGACAGCAATACGGTCAGGGCTACCTCATAGGAATACGATATAAAATATAAATCAAAATAAATAAAAACCAAATCTAAAAAAATGAAAAAATCAATTATTACATTCGGAATTATTGCAGCTATGGCTGCATTTTCCCTTGAATCATGCAAGAAGAAAAAATCATCAACTACTGACGATGAACAAACCGTAGTATCGGTGCCACCTTATCAAATTGGTCAGCCAATAAGTGCAGGAACTGCTTTATCAGGATCAATTAAAGGAACAATGATCAGCGGAAATACTTACACAATTGGTGGCGATGTTGTTATCAATATAGGTGATACAGTTTTATTACAAGAAAATGTACATGTTTGCGTTGCTGCAGGAAAAACAATTGTTGTAAAAGGTGTATTGATCTCATTAGGTACACAAACTGGTCCAAACTGGTTCACTTCTTGTGGCGTTGCAAAGGTTAACACTATCGCTCAATCTCAAAGCCCTACTACCGATCCGGCATGGGGCGTAGCAGGCGCCGGAGTATGGTGTGGTATCCAATGCGATACTTCTTCTAAACTTCTAGTGCTAAAATGGACACACATTGAATTTGTAGGTGCAGCGTTCCCTGTAACGCAACCCTTTGTTGGTGGAACAGCAGGTTCAAAATCTAAAGGAATTACTTTCCAGAATCCGAACGGCGATTTTATTATGGAAGATTCATGGATGTACGGTACAATTGATGATGCTATCCGTTTATCAAGCGGTCGTTGCAGTGTAATGCGCAATACATTTGAAAAATGCGGTTATGTTGGCGGCGACTGTGTAAATGCTAAAAGCGGGTCGGTTGGCGACATGGCGTACAATTTATTTGTAGGCACAGCAACCAATGGTACAAAAGCTTCTAATAAAGGCGGTATTGGCCCTCAAACTAATATTGTAATGTATAACAATACTTACATTGATGGCGGTTACCGCCAAGTACAAACAGCGAGAAGCGCTGACATTAATTTTGAGGAAGGCGCAAAAGGAATGGCGTATAATAATTTAATTGTAAATTGTAAATATGGTTTACGCGTAATGGGGCCAACACCTAATGCAGCTGCAATTCCTGCTGCTGATACCGCAAATGTATTTTATAGCAATAATTATATTTATGGCGATTCAGCTTCTGTTTGCAACCAGTTTTACCCTGTTGGTTACATTACAAAACCAACAGCCTATATTACCCCGCTAAATGGTGCAGGCACAAACTATGTATTTAATGGTGGTGCTAACGGATGTGTTGCTTACAATGCAGCCGCTTTAGCAATGCAAAATAACCCAATGTTTACTAATTTTCCATTACCCGAAGTTGGCATTACTCGTTTGCAGGATATTAATTATGTTGGCAACTATAATTTTAGATTGCAAAGTGGCTCGCCTGCAATTGGAAAAGGAAAAACGAATTTCTTTCCTTTGAACTCAACAGCAAGCACAGTTACTAACGCTAACTTCAGAGCTTCAATTACCAATCCTTCTGCTGATATCGGATGTTATCCATCAGCAGGGAACGGAAATCAACACTAAAATTTAAACCCAGATCAAGTCCCGCATTACGGCGGGACTTGATTTTTAAAACTAAAATAAATGAAACATTTTTTACGTGGAATACTTTTTATTGTAAGTACTGGCTTCTCTGCATTTGGGCAATCGGGCTGTACAGATCCTGCCGCAAATAATTACAGTGCCTCCGCAACTGTTAATGATGGCTCTTGCACTTATAATACTACTACACAAAGTGTAAATGTAAAAGGCTCGATAGTTGCTAATGTAACTGAGTCTTCCGGTCTTGTTTTCACAAACGGCGTTATGTGGACACATAACGACAGCGGAAACCCGGCGAACATTTTCAAGATCGATACAACAAATGGCAACGTGTTGCAGGTTGTTTCAATAACTAATTACCCGAATATCGATTGGGAGGATATTACAGCCGATAGTAATTTTATTTATGTTGGTGATTGCGGAAATAATAATGGAACACGAACAGACTTAAAAATTCTAAAGATCAGTAAATCGCAATTAACAAGTACGCTTGCAACGATCAATGTCACTGCTCAAGCCATCAGTTTTTCATATTCCGATCAAACTAGTTTTGCTTCAAACAGTGCTAATAATTTTGATTGCGAGTCCATTGTTTCAATAGGCAATTTTATATATTTATTTACAAAAGACAGAGGTGATTTTCAAACGCGGGTTTACAAATTATCAAAAACACCGGGAACCTATACGGTTACTCCTTACACCTCATATAATGTAAATGGTAAAATAACAGGAGCCGATTATAATCCGCAAACTAATGAGGTAGCATTAATTGGATATATGAGCTCAAGTAAAAATTCTTTTCTATGGATACTGAATGATTATTCTGGCGATATGTTTTTTTCAGGAAACAAGCGGCGTATAGAAATAGGGAACTCAATTAACGACTGGCAAACAGAAGGGATAACCTATGGTGTTGCAGGCGAATTATTTTTGTCCTGCGAAACCTCTTATACCCCGGCTACACTTTATAACACAAAAAAATCGTCTATGACAATAGCAGGCATTAATGAAACAATTAAAGTAACTTCTCAAGTTAAAGTTTACCCAAACCCAACGTCTGGTCATTTTGAAATTACAAGCGACCAAAAAATCTTAAAAATTGAAATATTTACAACAGACGGAAAGAGTATTTACAAAAAGAAAGTAGATCAGTTTAGTTTTGAGATGAATGCAGTTGATTTTACAAACTCGGACGGCTGCTATTTTATAGAAGTTGTAACCACATTGAATAGTAGTTTCAGGAAGTTGATTGTAAAGTCTGAGTAAATTATTTCCCGGCCGTTTATCAAAAGAGTAACATATTGATAACCGAATACCGGTAAAATAGATATTCTTTGATAACACTAACCATATACTTTTGCAATAAATATTTAAAAATATAATCATGAAAAAAAATCTACCTCTTGCTATGATCATTTTAGTGATCGCTTTTTCCTTTGATGCAGAGTTGCAAGCACAAAAATTACTGCACTACTGGCATTTTAACAACACTTTGCCTGTTACCGGAGCCGGTGGAACGCATTTCGGAACCAATGCCATGAATGCAGATTACACAAGATGGGTTAGCAAAGCCGGAATGCGATATACAAAAGTACCTAACTGCGTAAAAGATACAGGTTATTGGGATAACAACTTAGGAGATACAATTAATCAACGTGTGGCTTACGGCGGTTGCTGCCCGGCTTATACCGCTACCACAAATAACTCAAGCATAAGATGTCGCAACCCAAGTGATAGTATGCAGTTCCTGTGGTATATTCCCACAAAAAACTTTAAGAACATTGTAATTAAATACGAATCAATGGCATCAAGCACAGCTAGTGGTCAGCACCGTCAAAATTACGATTATAGTTTAGATAGTGGTGTAACATACATCACCACTGGCTTACCAAAACTGTTTGACTCTGCAGGAACAGCATGGGGAAAAATTATTGTAAACTTAAGTACAATCACTTCTTTAAATAATAATAATAAATTAATATTTCGCATCCGATTTGGCGCACCTAATACCGGCGCAAGTGGCAATAACAGGTTTGATAATATTACCGTGGAAGGAGATTCCATAATTTCAACGGCAGGAATTAACGAAATTACTTCAAGCTCTAATGGTTATAAATTATACCCAAACCCCGGCTCAGATAATATTTATATAAATTCAACCACAGATGGAGTAAAAAATGTTTTCATCACAAACGTAATGGGCCAGACAGTAATTGAAACAGAACGAGAGGGGAAGGAATTTCCAATGGATATTTCACATCTTAATTCGGGAATATATTTTGTAAGGATATCTGAAGAGAATGAACTTAAAGGCACTACATTGAAATTTGTAAAAAATTAAACCTACATAATCACCAACCAAATTACCCTGATGAATAAATTCATTTTTATTACCGTATTAATTGTTGCTCTATCTGCAAGGGCTCAAAAAACAAACTATTCAATTTCTAAAGTACTTGACCTAAAAGGCGACGGGAGCTGGGATTATTTAACTGTCGATGAGTCTAACGAGCGTATCTTTGTTTCACACGGAACTATGGTTCATGTAATAGATCTGAAAACAAAGACTGAGGTCGGAACCATTAACGATACAAAGGGCGTTCATGGCATTGCCCTTGTTAATGGTTTAAATAAAGGATACACGAGCAACGGAAAAGATTCTTCAGTAACAGTTTTTGATATGAAAAGAATGACTGTCTTATTGAAAATAAAAGTGACCGGCGCAAAGCCTGATGCAATTTTGTATGATATATTTTCTGAGAGAATATTTGTCTTTAATGGGAAAAGTAATAACGCAACTGTTATTGATCCTAAAACCGATAAAGTAATAGCAACGATTGCACTGGATGGCAAACCTGAGTTTTCGGCAAGCAATGAAAAAGGAAAAGTGTTTGTGAATATTGAAACCACAAATTCAATATCGGTTATTAACTCATCAACTTTAAAAGTTGAGAAAAGCTGGTCACTAAAACCCGGCGAAGAGCCTACTGGATTGGCGATCGATAATAGAACGCATCGTTTATTCAGTGTTTGCGGTAACAAAATGATGGTAATTCTGAATTCAGAAACGGGAAAAATGGTAGCCTCTGTTCCAATAGGTGAGCATTGTGACGGCGTAACTTTTGATCCAAATACAAAACGAATTTATGCTTCAAATGGTGAAGGATCGGTAACTATTGTTCAACAAGAAAACGAAAATGTATACAAGATCATTGAAACCGTGAAGACACAAAGAGGAGCAAAAACTATTGCTATTAACTCAAAAACAAATCATATTTACTTGCCTGTTGCAGAGCTTGGCGATACACCAATGCCAACAAAAGAAGAACCAAAGCCTAAGCCTTCAATTGTTCCAAACACTTTTAAACTATTGGATATTACTTCAAATCAAGGAAAATGATCTTTAGGAAAGTAAGCGAAAAAAAAGCAACAGTAAAGAGAGACGAAATAGTAAACAGGTTTTCAAAATTGACCTGGATCGAGATCCCTGCTAATAATTTGAACAGAGCAGTAATTTTTTATGAAAAGATCCTCAAAACAAAAATGGATATCACCATCTTATATGATAAGCCAACAGGTGTATTTAACAAGTATCAAACAGGGATCTCCGGTTGCATTGTTCAATCAACGGATTCTCCGGCCGGAAACGGCATAAAGCTGGTATTTTTTGTGGATGTTATGCACGAGGCAATTAAGCTCGCCACACTTTATAAAGGAGAATTGATCACAGAGCCCTTTATTTTGAAACAGAAAAATGAGATTGGCGATACAATTATCGGATCAAACCTTATCGATAACCAAATTGGCTACCTTGCCGAAATAAAGGACTCTGAAGGAAACAATATTTACCTATATAGCCACAGTTAAAGAATTATATGAATAGGCCTTCTCATGAAACGACAAGAAAATTCAGAACCTTAGTTTCCTATCAGATGTTTTGTTCTTAACAGGGTATTGATTCGATTTTTCCTTTCGATCTCAATATACTGATCTCTCAACGCATATTTAATGTCACAATCTACACTGCAGGTTTCAACTCCGGCTTCATTAGTTCCAAAAAACCGTTTGCATTGCGGACAATTTTTGAATAGTATATTGTGCCCCATTTTTTTAAGTCCGATCAGGTATTTAATATTGCTTGCTCGCATGTTTTTAGTATTGATGTTTTGCAAATTTACTAAGGCAACGTCGAGATAATATTTCAACTACATTAACAATAGGTTAATATTTGGGAACTTATGTAAACAAAAAAGCCGCGAACTTTATACTCGCGGCCTTAATTCAAATGAAGTGAAATTAATTTTTTATTATTCTCGCTACAGATTGTTTGTTATTGTTCTTCACACTAACAAAATAAAGTCCGCGACTGATATTTTCTAAATTGAAACTTTTATTTAAGTTAGAAATGCCGGTATAACTTTCCTGCTTAATTACTTTACCTAAAACATCCGTGATCGTAATTACAGTTTCACTTTCTGCATCCAAACTGCTTGCTTTAATGGAAATGCTTTCGTTAAATGGATTCGGAGCAACCGATAAGCCCGCTGCATTATTTCCGGAGATCTCACTTAAGCCTGTGGTAACGGGCACCGAAATGGTAAAGTTCTTATCGTTAATGTCAAAGAAAATATTGGTAGGACAAGCTACTTTAACACGACATATCGTGATGTTCGCCGTTACAGTTGGAACGGTTATGGTTAGAGAACCTGTATTAGGAACCCCCGCAGCTAAAACTGTAAAAGTTGTTCCTGCATTTGTTGAAAGATAAACATCAACGTTAGCACAATTTATTGGGCTAAGATCCGTCCCATTCACATCCCAGGTAATGGTTTGTGTAGTAGCCGATGGCCAGTTAATGCCGGCAATGTTTGGGTAGGTAATGGCAAATGGACCACTATTGTCAATAATCACTTGTGAGCTCGCTGAGCAAACTCCGCCGCCGCCCATTTTATTATCACGGGCTGTTAATCTGAAATTTAAAGTTTGAGGTGTTGCTGTTAAATATTCACCTTTCCAGATCGTCATGTTTCCATTAAGAATAACACTTAATTTTGGAAATAAACGCGATGGCGTTGCAACAGGAATATAAGACATGAAATAAGGTTTGATGCCTGAGTTCCATACACCACCGGCTCCCGGACCCAGATCTGTTTCTTCCCACTGATAAGTTAATACATCACCGTCAGGATCGGTTGCCGAACCGGTTAAAGTATAAGGCGTAGATTTTGGAACAGTATAAGTAATTGAACCGGTAACTACCGGAGGATTATTTCCTGTTGTAGTGGTAACGGCGCACGAATTACCCCCGCCAAAATTAGAGAAGTTAACGATCTCATCATAACTCACCGCGTGAAAATAGGCAATGCTGTTAGAAGCAAGATCATCGGCAGCACAAATTCCGGCATACGCCATAATAGTAACTCCGCTTCCCGGTTCTGCCGCGGTTGAGCCATTTCTATTGCCACTGCAAGAACCTAACTGACTGTTAAACGTGTGATTTCCGCCAAACTGGTGTCCCATTTCGTGCGCTACATAATCAATATCGTATGGGTCACCAACAGGGTTAGGGCTTCCTGTAATTCCTTTTGCTTTTGAGCTTGAGCATACACATCCTAAAAACGCTAAGCCACCGCCACCTGTACTGAAAGTGTGTCCAATATCATAATTAGCAGCGCCGATGTTGGCGCCAATTACAGTTTGACTTTCGTTAATTAAAGTAGATGCATTGTTGTTTCCTGTAAATGGATCTGTGTTGGCATCAGTGTAAACAACTATTGTTTCGGTTGCTACCAGAACCATGCGAATGGCAACTTCTTTTTCATAAACCCCATCAACACGGTTAACACTTGTAATGATCTTGGCTAAAGTTTGCGCTACGGTTGGAGCAGCTATACCTGTTGCCGCCACCGCGTATTCGCCGGTACAGGCCACAGCTAAACGGTAGGTGCGTAAGTTTGCGCCCATGCATGGTGCTGCTGTTATTTTAGCGATTTCGTTTTCTTTTTTTTTCGGACTTGTCTCTGCTTTTTTATCCGGGTTCTCATTTAACAAGCCGGCTTCCGGCAAAACATTAACCGCATCTTTTTTAAAGTCGGCAGTATAGTAGCTGATGTAATCTGCAATGTTTCCGTTACTATATGGATCAATGAATATATCACCGTTAGTGCTGTTGATCATTCCGTGAAATCCGAATTCATTCCAGTCTAATTTACCATTGGCATAAACATCGTCAACACCCTTTATGCTGAATGTTTTTATGTTTGGAAACTGAGCTGCCAAAGCAGGCTCCATAATAGAAGCCTCAACAACCTTGAAAGCCTGCATTTCTCCGTTAGGCGCAGGTAAATAAATGATGCAGTTCGACTGATTAATAGGAGTGGTTTTTTCACTTGGCGCGCTCCACAATTTATCTTTTAAAACGGTTCCGCTCAAATGATAGGTTAAATATTTTTGCGGAACGATCTGACGTTTTCCAACCGGTGTAATGTTATTTTCAGAAATGTTTGTCCAGAATTTTTGTTCGCTTTGCGCAACAAACAAGGAACTGAATAAACATAATGCTGTTGTAATTGTAAAATTCTTCATGAGTATAATTTTAAACTTTTGTTTTGAGAAATTAATTATTTAGAACTAAAGGCTCTTTGTCATCTTGAGCTTGTCGAAAGATAAAGATAGTAAAAGGCATTGTAAAACACAAAAAGTGGGAAAAATTAAAGGGCTAAGGTCTTGCACTGGCCCGTCTGTTAAGATCAGGCAGGATGTAGCTCCTCCCCTTTTAAGGGAGGTGGCATTTGCCTGTCTCTTTACCCGCCGTAGCGCTGGCGTAGGAGGGTTGCGAAATGACGGAGGGGTATTTCGAAGACGAAAATTTAATTTTTATAAAGAAAAAAAGTTAAGGAATAAAATTGATAACCGAGGTATTTAGTATAAAAAAGGCTTGATGTCCTCATCACTTACTTCATAACCGCTATTCGCTTCAAAATATTTTTTAAGATTGTAATTTAAAATGGCAGCGTAACCTAAATACTTAATCCCCGAATTTCGTTTAGCGATCTCAACACCAATTGTCGCTCCTTTATAATTGAAATATTCTTTCACCCTTGCCGATGGCGAACCTTTCGCTTCTACACAGAACGGAAAGGGATCTTTCAACTGGTGACCATATTTGTTTTTTAGAACGATCGCCATTTCTTTGGAAGCATTACCGCTTTCTCTCATAAATCTGGCAGTATCTTCCTTAACATATCCAATGGAAGAGCTGTAAATAAGATCTTTTTCGCCGATCAGATAAAATTTTTCTTCCAGTTTTATACCTGCATCAACATTTAAATTGGTGTCAAGAAAAATTCCGGAACGCACCCCTTTTAAAAGCGTATCGCTGCTGTGACTGTAAAAAAAGTAAACTTTAGAAAATTTATACTGACTTGTAAAGGCTCTCACAATGTTTTTATTCAGAGCAAAAGCCTCATGTTCTTTTTGTGTGGCAAGATCGTTCTGACCTCTTTTTTTCAAAGCCTCAATAAGTAGTTTGCTATCGTGTAAACGGATCAGTAAGGCGCCATTCTTTAACTGATTGATCTGCCATTTCGAAACCGCCTCTCTTCTTTTGTAAAAATGCTTGAACTGATCCTGCTCCTTATAATCCTGTGGATGATAAATGGCATCAGTACTATTCTGCGCTTCACAAAATTGTGAAACAAATAAGGCAATGATCAGAAAATACTTACTTAACATTCGAGCCATTATTCATCTCCTTTTTACTGGGCACCACAAAACTTAATTCGCCCAGCGCATTTTCGGCCATTAATATCATGCCCTGACTTTCAATTCCTTTTATTTTTCTCGGAGCAAGGTTCACTAAAATATTTACCTGCTGCCCAATAATGTCTTCGGGTTTGTACCACTGTGCAATACCACTAACAACAGTACGTTGGTCAATGCCGGTATCAATTTTTAACTTAAGCAGTTTGTCGGTTTTAGGCACGCGCTCTGCTTCTAAAATAGTTCCAACACGTATATCCATTTTACTGAATTCTTCGAAAGAGGTCTCCGCTTTTGCAGGTTCTATTTTTGCGTTCGATGAAGCGTTCTCTTTTTTAGAATTCTCTAATTTATCCAATTGCGGTTGTATATCTGTATCTTCTATTTTCGAAAATAAAATTCCCGACTGGTCACTTATTTTATGACCGGCATGAACATTATTCGTATTTTTTGCCGAGCGCCATTTTAAAGGTGCAAGATTCAATAAGTCAAATAATTTTTTACTTGTAAACGGAATGAAAGGCTCGCAAACAATGGCAAGATTCGCTGCTATTTGTATGGAAATGTTCATTACCGTTTTTACGCGTTTTTCATCACTCTTAATTAATTTCCAGGGCTCTTGTTCAGCTAAATATTTATTCCCAATTCTTGCCAAATTCATCATCTCAGCTAAAGCTTCACGGAATTTGAATTTATCCAATGCTTCTGAAATTTTATCAGGAGCCTTAGCCATCTCTTCCAATACCAACAGGTCTGCTTTGGTGTATTCGCTGGCTTCCGGCACAATGCAATTGTAATTTTTGTTGGTAAGTACCATCACGCGATTAATGAAATTCCCTAAAATATCACCAAGCTCCGAATTGTTTTTGGTTTGAAAATCTTTCCAGGTAAAATCATTGTCTTTTGTTTCAGGGGCATTCGCGCAAAGTGAGTATCGTAAAATATCCTGCTGGTCTTTAAAATCAATTAAGTACTCGTGCAGCCACACCGCCCAGTTACGAGAGGTCGAAATTTTATCGCCTTCTAAATTTAAAAATTCGTTTGCCGGAACATTATCCGCCAATACAAATTCACCGTGTTCCATTAACATGGCAGGAAAAATAATACAATGAAAAACTATATTGTCTTTTCCAATGAAATGAATTAATCGGGTGTCTTTATCTTTCCAGTACGTTTCCCATTTATCAGGCATCAATTCTTTTGTGGCCGAAATATATCCAATAGGCGCATCGAACCAAACGTAAAGTACTTTTCCATCCGCACCTTTTACCGGAACAGGCACTCCCCAGTCCAGATCACGTGTCATGGCTCTCGGCTGTAATCCGTCGCCACTGTCTAACCAGCTTTTACACTGACCATAAACGTTGGTTTTCCAGTCGGTATGCTGCGACAGGTAATCGGCTATTTTTGGTTGTAATTTATCTAAGGGTAAGAACCAGTTCTTGGTTTGTTTTAAAACCGGAGCGCTTCCCGATAAGGTAGATTTAGGATTTTTAAGATCGGTGGCGTTTAACGATGACCCGCAGCTTTCGCACTGATCGCCATAAGCATTGGGGTTACCGCATTTAGGGCACTCGCCGGTAATATAACGGTCGGCTAAGAACTGCTTTGCTTCTTCGTCGTAATACTGCTCGGTAACTTGTTCGGTGAATGAACCTTTATCGTATAATGTTTTAAAAAAACCGGAAGCTGTTTCGTGATGTACTTTAGATGAGGTGCGTGAATAAATATCGAACGAAATTCCAAAATCACGAAAGGCATCACCCATCATTTTATGATATTTGTCTACTACCTGCTGAGGGGTAATTCCTTCTTTTTTTGCTTTAATTGTAATGGGAACGCCATGTTCGTCGCTCCCGCATATAAACACAACATCCTCCCCCTTACTACGCAGGTACCTAACGTAAATGTCGGAGGGCAGATAACAGCCTGCCAGATGCCCAATGTGAACGGGGCCATTAGCGTATGGTAAGGCTGCTGTAACTAAGGTGCGCTTAAAATGTTTTAACATAAAAAAATTTGTACTTTACAAAAAAATTGTAATATTGTACAAAGATAAGCAAACCCTTTAAATAGCCACTTTATTAACCACTAAAATATATCCCCATGTCGAAAAGCGAAAAATGGAAACAAATTCAGTTTCCTAAAGGAGTAAAACTTCAGAAAAAATATCAGGTGTCAAGCACAGGAAAAGTTGCAAGCTACTACGATAAGCCTAAAGATGCGGATCAGTTGAAATTAAAAGAAATTGAAGGCTACAAATGCATCAGCGTGCGAATGTTTGGCGTAAAAAAATCTTTATTTGCTCACCGTTTGGTGGCAGAAGCATTCTTAAAACCAAAGTCTAACAAACATACTTTTGTGCTTCACATGGATCATAATCGTAAAAATAACGATGTGTCTAATCTAAAATGGGCTACACAAGAGCAGCAAAGCGAACACCGTAAGTCAAGCCCGGCCGTTAAAAAAGCGTTGAAGAACCGAGTGTTGATCGGAGGCGTTTTCTCAAAAGTACTCACCGAAGCAAAAGCTAAAAAATTAAAAGAAGAGATCTGGGATCCTAAACGCAAAAAGTCATTAAAGAAATTGGCAGAAGCCTACAAAACTTCTGAGATGAATATTTACCGAATCAAGAACGGAGAATTCTGGTACCGAATTAAAGTAAAGAATGAACCCGATACACCTAAGTATTTAGAGTATCTTAAAGCTTTAAAGAACAGCAAAAAATAACACCTTGAAAAAAGTACCGGCACCACTTAAAAAGGGCGATACAGTTGCAATTATTGCTCCTGCCCGAAGCACCACTATTGGTGAAATGGAGCCCGCAGTTGAGATCCTGAAGGACTGGGGATTGAAAACCATTTTCGGTCCTAATTTATTTTCGGTTGAAAATCAGTTTGCTGGGAATGACGAACAGCGCGCTGCCGATCTTCAATGGGCTTTAGATAACCAAGAGATCAAAGCCGTGATCATGGCGCGCGGCGGTTACGGAACTTTGCGACTCATCGATAAAATTAATTTCAAAAACTTTTGTGATCAACCAAAATGGATCGTTGGATACAGCGATACCACCATATTGCAAAGTCACCTCTATAATTTAGGCATTGCTTCAGTGCATGGCACCATGGCTTTTCAGTTCATTAAAGATGCAGAGGCCACCGAAAGTTTGCGTAAAATTTTATTCGGAGAAAAGATGAGTTATGAGACTCCGGCGAATTCTTTAAACAAATTGGGAGAAGCAAAAGCGGAATTGGTTGGCGGAAATTTATCTTTGATCTACGCGCTTAGCGGAACCAAAAGTGAACTGGATACCAGTGGAAAAATAGTATTCATTGAAGATCTTGATGAGCAGTTGTATCATATCGATAGGATGATGCTACAATTGAAACGCTCCGGAAAATTAAAGAATCTGAAAGGCCTTATCGTAGGCGGCATGACAGACATGAAGGATAATAAAGTACCCTTCGGAAAATCAGCTGAAGAAATAATTGCCGATGCTGTAAAGGAATATGATTATCCGGTATGCTACAATTTTCCGGCCGGACATATTACAAGAAACCTCGCGTTTTACATTGGGAAGGATATTGACCTCACAGTTACAGAAAGAGGCGCAACAATAAATTATATTTGAATGATCCATTGATTGCTGAAAATGCAACAGGTGTAGTTGAAAAAATAGATCTGTGTTAATTCGTGTAATCTGTGGCAAAAAAAACTTGAACATGCTTGCAAAAACCTCCGATAACCTAAACATCTATTACGAAGTACAGGGAAACCTGAACAGCGATAAAACTCTTGTATTCTTAAACGGGCTTTCACAATCTACCATGTCGTGGATATTGACCACGCCTTTTTTTAAGAACGATTATAAAATTGTGTTACTTGATTTTGTTTTTCAGGGACAAAGCGATAAAAGCGGGAACTGGAGAAGTTTCGATCAGCATGCACATGATGTAAAGGCGGTTTTAGATGCAGTGAACGTAAAAAAATTCTCACTCATTGGTTTGTCGTACGGAAGTTTAGTGAGTCAGCATTTTGCTTTATTGTACCCTCAGCATTTGAATAACCTTGCGCTCATTTCTACGTTTGCACATAAAACACCGTATTACGAAGCCATTGAATTGGCCTGGTGGCGAGCCTTGGAGCTTGGCGGCTATTCTTTAATGTTAGATATCATGTTGCCATCTGTATTAAGCGAAAATTATTTTAAGAATCCGCTTATTCCAATTGAATTAATGAAACAGGCGCGACAAGAAGTGAACGGCGAGAAAGAAGCGATGTTCAAACTAATGCAGGCCACAAAAGAGAGAGAAGATTTTCGCCCCCACTTACAAAAGATCATTACTCCGACTATAGTTATTCAGGGTGAAAAAGATCTGTTACTACCTGTGCATATGGCCGAAGAAGTGGCCAAGAACATTCCCGGCAGTAAACTAAAGATCATTCCTGCCGCTGGTCACACCTTAAATCTTGAAGCAATTCCTTTAGTTGCAAAAGAATTGATGGATTTTTTGAAGAGGTAGATTTTGGATGGAGAGTGCTCCCCTTATATTAAGACAGTGTCGTATCATTCTATTTTTTTCTTATGTCACTTTTTGGATCGCCAAATAGTTCCAAATGTGTGGCACACATTTGCGAATAGGCCTCTATAAAAAGCTCCTGTAGATATCAAGATCTTTTTTCATTTATTTTAATTATCACTTTTTGGGTCGCCAAAAAGTAATCAAAAAGCTCTTGGCCAGCCAAGGCGATTTTTTGCAAGCATCCTATTAAAGAACTATTGCCGGGCACTAAAATTATCCATCGGATAATTTCTTATCGCTGGCAAGGCAAAAACCGCGGTTAAAATTGGAGGCGGCCTCAGGGCCGCTAATGCTCCAATTTTCTCGCTATCGCTGCGCCTGGCCAACCCTCCGACAATGATTGTGTTATTTGCAAATTAAGCATGCAATTTTGTGTTTGCTTCAACTGACCGCGTAATTGTGAGCGATAGCGAAGCAATCTGTTCTTAGGGAAATCTATTTTTACACCCTTTGTTCAAGAGGCAGATCCTTCGCGGGGAGGCAAACGCTCAGGATGACACAAAGGGGTTGCGGGTGCTAATGCGGGTATTACTCCAAACAAAGCTCTTCTGGCAAAAATAATCGCCGTCGAAACCGCTGCCTCGAATCATTTGATCAAGAAGATCTTTGTTAATACTCCAATGGCCTCATTTGATCCGGTTTTTTGAGTGAAATAAATTGCGTTAAAATAAAGGGAAGCTGAGAGCTTGTCTCGAAGATCCCCTTTATTTAGCAATTTATGAGCTCAAAAAATTCCGACGGCAGGAGGAAAGGATAAAATGCAGCCTTGAATTTTTGGTTCTTTTGGTTCAAGCCAAAAGAACAGAACAAATAGTTGGCGATCCAAAAAAGATAAGTGAAAATCTTCTATTCTTTTTTCATCAAGGAAAAAAGTAAGAGAAACAGTTTTTAGGTAAAATGCCCCATAAAATAATGCCCCTGATTTTGGAAAGAAACAGCCCCTTTTATAAGGGGAGAGCTGCATTTCGTTTCAAAACGAGCTAAAATACCCCCTCATTTCCTTAATTATTTGTAAATTTATACGATATAATATGAATATGAATTTTGTTGAAGAACTACGCTGGAGAGGCGCCATGCACGACATTATGCCGGGCACCGAAGAGCTTTTAAATAAAGAAAAAGTTACAGGCTATATTGGCTTTGATCCAACGGCCGATTCATTGCACGTGGGTAGCCTTGCACAGATCATGACCTTAGTGCGCTTTCAAAAGGCAGGGCATAAACCCATTGCTTTGGTTGGCGGTGCTACCGGTATGGTGGGCGACCCCAGCGGCAAATCGGCAGAACGCAATTTGCTCGATGAAGAAGCGCTGAATAAAAATGTGGAAGGAATTAAAAAGCAATTATCCAAATTTTTAGATTTTAATGCAGGAGAAAATTCGGCAGAACTTATTAATAATTACGATTGGATGAAAGAATTCTCGTTTCTTAATTTCATAAGAGACGTAGGAAAATTCCTGACCGTAAATTACATGATGGCGAAAGATTCGGTTAAAAACCGTTTGGAAACCGGAATGAGTTTTACGGAGTTCAGTTATCAGTTACTGCAGGGCTACGACTTTTACTGGCTGCATCAGAACAGAAATTGTAAACTGCAAATGGGCGGCAGCGATCAGTGGGGTAACATTACAACAGGAACAGAATTGATCCGAAGAAAATGCAATGGAGAAGCTTATGCTTTAACTACGCAATTAATAAAAAAAGCAGACGGAACAAAATTCGGAAAAAGCGAGACCGGAAACATCTGGTTAGATAAAACAAAAACATCACCCTATAAATTTTATCAGTTCTGGTTAAACGCAAGTGATGTGGATGCCAAAACTTACATTCGTATTTTCACCATGTTTACCTTCGACGAGATAGAAGCGCTGGAAGAAAAACATGCCGATGCTCCGCACGAAAGACATTTGCAAAAAGCGGTGGCAAAAGATATTACAATTCGTGTACACAGTGAGGCCGATTACAATTCGGCGGTTGAAGCTTCTGAAATTTTGTTTAAAGGCAGCATGGAAGACCTTGCGAAGCTTGATGAAGAAACCTTTTTAGACGTGTTTGAAGGCGTGCCCACATTCGACATTAAAAAAGAGAATTTGTCGAACGGAATTGGGGTGCTCGATTTTTTGGCGGAAACCACAACTATTTTTCCTAGCAAAAGCGAAGCCCGTAAAATGTTACAGGCAGGTGGGGTGAGTTTTAACAAACAAAAATTCGAAGACATTGCCGCTTCCATAAACCTATCGAATACTTTGAATCAAAAATATATTTTAGTGCAAAAGGGAAAGAAGAATTATTTTCTCTGCTGCATTAATTAGTTGGTAAATTATGGCGCTTAAGCAATTTCAAAGTTTAAAACTGCTTCAAAAACTTTCGCCGCAGCAAATTCAGTTAATGAAAATGCTGCAGTTGCCAACGCTTGCCCTCGAAGAACGTATAAAGGAAGAACTTGAATTAAATCCCGCATTAGAAGAAGACGATAACAGCAATTCAGAAGAGGAATTGTATGAGAATGATGATGCACCCGAAATTGACGATGTTGACAGCGAAGACTCAGATTACGAAGAACCCGAAACCCCAAAGGTAGATGATCAGGTGGAGATGGAAGATTACATGGGCGATGAGGAAATGGATTCCTACAAGTACGAAGTAAGCAATCAGGGCGCCGATAACGATTCAAAAGAATTTGTGGTGGTCGAAGGTCCCGATTTTCATTCTCAGCTCGAAGCTCAATTAGGTTTACGCGATCTTAATGAAACTGAATATACCATTGGACTATATTTGATCGGTTGCGTGGATGGCGATGGTTACATACGCCGCGAAATAGATGCCATTGTTGACGACCTTGCTTTCAGCTACAACATCACAACCGACTTAGAAACTATTTTAAGGGTTCTGAAAGTTATTCAGGAATTCGACCCCGTTGGAGTAGGGGCAAGAACCTTGCAAGAATGTTTGCTGATCCAATTGGAGCGCAAGCCTGTTAAAACAAAAGAAACAGCTTTAGCCATTGAAGTGGTAAAGCACATGATGGAAGAATTTTCAAAAAAGCATTACGAAAAAATTACGCACCGCTTGCATATCGATGATGAAGATCTGAAAGATGTAATTACTGAGATCACGCATTTGAACCCAAGGCCGGGCAGTGCCGATAGTTCTACTGCCGTTTCAGAAGTGGTGCCCGATTTTATTGTGGCGGTGGTGGATGGTAAAGCAGAGTTAAGCATTAATCAAAGGAACTTGCCGGATCTTAAAGTAAGTAAAGAGTATATCGACATGCTTAAAGAATACTCCAGGCAAAAAGATAAGAATGGAAAAGAGGCTACCAGTTTTATTAAATCAAAAATTGAGAACGCGCAATGGTTCATCGAAGCCTTGCAGCAACGGCATCAAACATTAATGGTAACCATGTTTGCCATTATGCAGTACCAGGAAGAATATTTTATTACCGGCGACGAATCTAAACTCCGCCCCATGATCTTAAAAGACATTGCTACAAAAGTAGAGCTGGATATTTCAACTGTATCGCGCGTAGCAAACAGCAAATATGTGCAAACACCTTACGGAACATTTTTATTAAAAACATTCTTTTCAGAATCCTTAAGTACAGAGAGCGGAGAAGAAGTGAGTTCGCGCGAGGTGAAAAATATTTTAAAGACCTGTGTAGCTGTCGAAGACAAAAAAAAGCCGCTTACGGACGATGCCCTTTGTGATATCTTAAAAGAGAAGGGCTATACCATTGCCCGCCGAACCGTTGCTAAATACCGCGAGCAATTAGATATTCCTGTGGCCAGGATGCGGAAGGAGTTGTAGCTTAATAGGCGTCGAAATCGATCGATTCAAAGTAAATAGTAGAAGAATCAATTGAGTCGGGAAAACCGGCAAGATGTTTGATGATCAAATTTAAAGGAGATGGTTTGAATTTATCCGGTAAGTTGATCTTAAGCAGACCACTCTTTTTGAGATTATGTCCAATGGTCATTTTAAACACTGAGGAATGAGTGTTTAAATGATTGAATTCAGAAAAATATTTTTTCTGACTCAAAACTGCACTGATCAGAGAAATGTGTGTTTTCGAAATAATACAAGCATCATTTTTATAGTACTGGTTTTCGGGATTGCTAAGTCGCCATTCTACCAATTGTTTTGTCCAGGCAGAGTGAAAAAAAGCGGCCTCAGGATCATAACATTTAGTTTTACCAATGAATATTTTTACATCAAGAGGAGCCACTAGGGTAAATCCCAATTTTTTAAGAAAACCAGGCGTGCTGTTTTGATTCGCCACACCGATCACAAATTTATATCCCATTTGCTGCGCCTGCACGTAGGTTCTTTGTGCGAGTTGAGTAAATAGTCCCTTGCCCTGGTGTTCCTTATGAGTAGCGGTATTCAGAGAGAGCAGGCCTTTTATAGTTTGCCCTTTAAGGGTATAAATAACAGGTATGGTAACATAATGCCCAACCAATTCATCATTAAAAAAAGCATCACAACCCACAACTTTACCGGCAGGATTAAGATCGTATTGCCACTTGATAAAAGCGGTAGTATATTTTTTGGTGTCCGGAAAAACTTTGGATAAAAGATCTGAATAAAGCTGTATGCTCTTTTCATCCGTTGCGGTATTTCTGAAATCGTAATTCATTTAAAGGCGCTCTGCAAATAGTTTATACGGAATAATTTTAAGATCAAGTTGTAATAGTGAATCCAGCCTCGGAAAAAAGTTTTTGCGATTATAATACATTAAACGGTTATAAAATCGACTGTCATTAATGCCGGCATGCATGTATCGCTCCTGTTCTGCATCCGCATCATAGGGATGGAAATAACTGAGTACCGGTTCGTTTTTTTTTAAACAATTTTTTATGCTGTTGTAAATAAAGAATTTTGGCAGTACTCTAAAATAAACACCGCCGGCAATTGGTATTTTTAAAGGACCAAAATTACCAAGTGTCATTGGGATCTCGATAAGACCATTCTCAAGTTTTTTGTGCTGCTGACCAAAATTCTCCCAGCCATACAGTGGGTTTTTTGCAGGCAGTACTGAACTCGAATAACTAAATCCCATTTCTTTTAAAACATCATGAGCCCACGGCGTTTTTTCGGTAATGGAAAAAACCGGAGCCCTGAAGCCTTTGATGTCATTAACCCCGGCTTTCAGTAATGCAGAGATGTTTTTATCAAGATCTTTCTTGAAATTCTCTTTTCCCAGTTTGTCTACCGGAGTATGCTCGTAGGAATGGCAGGCAATTTCATGCCCTTTTAAAACGATCTCTTTAATGAGTTCGGGATACTGCTCAGCAATTTTCCCTACTGTAAAAAATGTGCAGTTGAAATTATTTTTTTCGAGCCAGGTTAAAAACTGATGTGTAATGGCAGGCACGCGCTCTTTATATTGCCAACCGTTAAGCACATTTTCACGGGCGTCTTCAAGGTCAACACTAAACAGAAAGATATTATCCGTTTTTGCCATCTTCCTTTTGTTTGTTCTCCATTTTCTCTTTTAATAGTGCCAGTTCCTGTGCCAGCTGCTTAATTTGACCCTGCTGTTTTGAATTAACCACCGAAAGATGAACCAAAAAAACAATTATCGCGAAAATAGCCCCTAAAAAAATGAGTGCCGGTGCATAATATACGCCTAAAAATTTGGCAATAATGTCAAGGCCGTCTCGCCATATGGCAAACAGCAATAAGGCAATGGTACAAAATATCCACACGATAGAATACTCTTCACGTAATTTCCCCTTGGTAATTAAACGGAAGATAAAGAACATGAACAGCAAAGAGCCTACAATGCTAATGATCTGAATTTTATATGGTATTACGTTTCCCATTCAATTTTAATCTAATATAAATAAAAAAAATGCCAAGTGTAACTTTCATCATGTAATAAATGCTGCCAAAAGAACGGATGGAAGATTGCCCGCCCATGCGCTCCAGCATTATCACGGGAATCTCTTTGATCTTAAGGTTATTTAAATGATACAGAACAATGGCTTCGGGCTCCGGATATTCATCCGGATAATAATCGTAAACAATTTCAAGGGCTTTTTTGTTTAGTGCTCTGAAACCAGAGGTGCTGTCAGTAATGCTTATTCCTAAAAGGAATTTATTAAGATTCTTAAAATATTTTATTCCGGTTCGCCTTAAGCCGGATGATTGAAAGCCCTGTTTTGTAATAAAACGTGAACCAATAACTACATCACTTTCCTTTTTAAGGATCGGTTCTATAAGATTTTTAATTTCGTTTGCCGGATGTTGTCCGTCGCCATCCAGCTGAATTGCAATGTCAAAATTATTCTCAAACGCATATTTAAATCCCGATTGAACGGCACCGCCTATGCCGAGGTTAACGGGCAAGTCTAAATAATAAGGCGTGTGCTTTCTAATTTCAGATATCGTATTGTCCTTCGAGCAATCGTTTACCGGCAAAGCTCTTAAATATACCCCCTCGATCTTTAATTGCGAAAGATCAGAAAGAACCTTTCCTATACTTTCCTCCTCATTATAACAAGGAAGCACGATAAGAACTTTAATGCTATTAGTTTCTGTTTTCACCGGAAATTGTTTTAGCGTAATCGGGTTCTTTTAAAGCATTATAGTATTCAAATTTTTCTTTATCGCTGAAGTGAAATTTACAAAAGGTAAGCCAATAAGCTTTCTTGGTCATGCTGTTAAAGTGCAATTGAAAGTTTACATATTGATAAGATTGAACGAGGTTCAAACTTATGCCAAAAAAAGTAATACCCAATAAGGTTGATTGGATCAATGGTTTAATGGAGATGGTTCTCATGTCTTCCATCACAAAAGCAAAAAGAGAAGCGATCGGTATTGAAAGGTAGGAATAATGTTGTATGAAACCTCTTGCTCCGAAACTTCCGCCAAACCACCAGTCCCACCAGCAGCTTAATATGTATATATTCAATAAAACAATTCCCAGTAGCCAATTTCTAAGTGGTTTTAATTCACCTTTCATAAAAAAGAAACCAATGAAAGCGAGTAGCATTAGTGGTGTGTAAATGAACCAACCTTTCCTATAACTGAATAGTATATTGGTGATTTGAGGATCGGTCCAGAAAAAACGTTCACCGGGATATGAAAAATAAAAGTAATGACCGCATCTGTAATTCCAGTATAATAATTGCGGCAACCAGATCAGAAAGGCAACAATTACCATAAGAAGAATATGTTTGTAGTTTTTCAGGAAAAGGAACAGTCGTTCTTTTGCAAGCGCAAAACTATTTACCATCCAAAATGCAAAGAGTAATCCGATAAGTATCTCACTGGGTCTTATCAAAGTTATGATTCCCATCAGCGCCCCTAAAAGAATGGATCTTCCGTAAGTGACCTTTTCGTACCATTTGTGAGTAGCTAATAAAAAGGCCGACATGAGCATGAACAAGTAACCATGCGTCATTTCACTGTCACCCATTACGTAGTAAAATAAGTTGGTTCCTAAAAAAAGAACAGCTAGGGTAAGGGTGGTTACTTTTTCAGAATAAAACTTAACCAAAAAATTTCGCAAAAATAATAGGCCTAGTAATCCGTAAAAAATACTTCCCCAATGTAGCACGGTGCTAAAGTGACCGCCCCAACCATCTCTGCTGGCGTTTGTGTTCATTGATATTTTATAAGCAATGGCAAAGAATGGCGAATACATTAAAGCCATGCCATAAGTTCCTTTCGATATTTTTCCTCCTAGTGGCGCATCTACCATCATTTGATCGGTAGCATTATAAAAAACAAAGCTGCCATTGTTGCAAAAAATAGCAGGCAGGTAAGAGTAATAACCTGCCGTATCCCATTTGAACTGATTGTTGTCTTTTTCGTGCAGATGCCACATTCTCCATATGTCCATGCTAATAGCAGAAAAGCAAATGCAGAAAATAATGAAGATTATAGACGGTTTTTGTAGTACGGAAAAATCAGCCGTTTTAAATATTTTTAAGGGTTGTTCTTTCATTTTTCGGTATTCGACTCTGCAACTACGTAAAGTGGCCTTTGTCTCACATCAGTTTGGATGCGGCTGATGTATTCGCCAATGATGCCTAAACTCAAAAGTTGAATGCCTCCCAAAAACATAACGCTTATCATTAAAGAGGTCCAGCCTTGGGGAATTTGTCCGTTACCAAAAAAGTAAGAGATCAAAGAATATCCTATTAAAACCAATGAAATGAAGAACACAACAAAGCCCGAATAGGTTGCAATGCGCAATGGTAAATTCGAAAAACCGGTGATGCCATCAAAGGCTAATTGAAATAATTTTTTATAAGTATAGCCGGGCTCTCCTGCTGCACGCTCATCGCGGTCATACTCCACAAAGGTTTGTTTAAAGCCGGCCCAGGCAATTTGTCCGCGTAAAAATTTATTGCGCTCGGGCATGTTCTTTACCACCTCCGCCATTTTACGGCTCATAATGCGAAAATCACCTGTATCTAAAGGAATGTCGACCTGAGAAATTCTGGCTAAGATCCTGTAAAAAGTTTTGTATGCTGCTTTTTTTATAACGTTCTTATCTTTTCGCGAACGGCGTTTGGCATATACATTCTCGTAACCTTCTTTGAGTTTTTTGTACATGATGTCAATTAACTCAGGTGGATCCTGAAGATCAGCATCAATAATGGCAATGCTGTCTCCCACCGAAAGATCTATGCCGGCGCTTACTGCTATCTGGTGACCAAAATTGCGGCTAAGGTCAATGTACTTAACTGTATTATCGGTTTTAGAAAGTTCTTTGATAAGCAAAATGGATCTGTCTTTGCTTCCATCGTTCACAAAAACCAATTCGTAACTGATCCCGAATTTTTCAACTACCGGTTTTAATCGGGCGTATAAATTCGGAATGTTCAATTCTTCATTATATATGGGTATGATTATGGAAAGATCTGTTTTCATGTATTATGTAAAGGTATTAAAATTATGCGAATGCTTTTACGCTCTGTTAAGGCCATTTTGCCTGCATTATTTCAGTTGCGCCCTTAACTTCTCAAGGTGCATGCCCACATTGTTTCGGTCTACAAGCTCACCAAATTCAGGTATACTGTCAATTCGCTTATTGTTATACATGAAATTGATCATCGCATCTCCAACAATGGGCCTGAAATGGGCCGATTCGTAATAAAAGTAATTATTCGTGGTAACCCTGTTTATCCCCCCAAAATCATAATATTCAGAAACTTCTGCAAGGCGCTTTAAGAACCTGAAATGCTTGCCAAGATCGTTACCCAAGTAAGTTACTTTTAAGATGGGATTAACTGCTAGCTTTAACTGAATGTTATTTTCTTTACAAAGTTTTTTGACCTCATTAAGGTTGGCTATCACTTCATCAATAAGATCGGCGTTACCTATGTAAGATGGGTATTTTAAATTTTCTGAAGCAATATGTTCAGCGCGATGCGTTTCTATATACTTCTCTTTTTCTTTATTTACGGCCCGCCCTGTTACCAGTATGTTCTCGTAAATGTCATTCGGCTTGGTTTCCAATAGGGTTTTTTTGAATTCAGGATCGGGCACCTGAAAAATATAATTGCTGTAAAATTTAAGAACCTCCCAGGCATTATCAGGATAAGGTTTTCTTAAAGGATCATTTTCACGCCCCCAATCTCCGGCCATATAACTTCCAAAATCAAGGCAGATCAAAACATTTTTAATTTTGATCCCGGCCTTTAGCATGCGCTGCATATCTTTTAAATGCTCTTTTGGCAAACCAATGGAGTAATATAAATTAAAGAATTTGTCGCCGGGTATTTTTGTGTTATCAATATTGTTGGCTCTTGAATTTCCAAAAATAAAGGAACTGTATTCATTTGGCTTATGAAGTACATGACGTAATTTAATAAAATGACTATTGGGTTCTATTCTTTGTTTTGTGAAATCAGATCTGAAAATTCCGTAAGGATCGATGATGAAATTAAAATAAAGCACGGGACTGAACATGGCAAGTGCTAAGAGCCCAACGAGCAGCGCGTGTTTTATGAATTTTATCAGATCCTGTTTCATTAAAATTGAAAATAAATGAACTGAATGTTTGAATTAAATACTCCAAAATAAAAGATCAATGCAACCAGTCCCGCATAGCAGGTGTATTTAATAAGCGGATTACTTGCCGTAAGTCTGGCTCTTAAACCATTACCTCTTTGCACGTAATCTATCACCAGTAAAAGAATAACAGATACAATGGCGGTGTAAAAGTTGAACATGTTTGTGCCAAGGTATATCAGTTTACTGTAAACATCGTTGTTGGCAATTTTCAGTAATTGATACTGTGGTTTTGTAGCGGTAAACAAATTGCTTAACACATGTTTGGCATGCGCAAACGATGCAGCTCTGAAAAACACCCAGGCAAGGGCCACCAAACAAAAAGTAACAATGCCGTTAAATAATTTTACCGGTTTATTTTGTGGAGTGATGTGAAACAGTTCGTTGAAAAATATTCTGTAGTCTTCGGTAAGTATGTTAAACACCAAATAAGCTCCATGCACTGCCCCCCAAATAATGAAGGTCCAGTTGGCGCCGTGCCATAAACCGCTTATTAAAAAAGTAATAAATAAGTTATAGCACATTCTCCATTTCACTACACGGTTACCGCCAAGGGGTATGTATAAATAATCTTTGAACCAGGTAGAAAGCGAAATGTGCCATCTTCTCCAGAATTCTGAAATGGAAGTTGAAAAATAAGGAGCATCAAAATTCTTCATGAGTTTAAAGCCCATTACCTGAGCCGAGCCTATGGCAATATCGCTGTAGCCCGAAAAATCGCAGTAGATCTGAAACGCAAAGAAAAGAGTTGCAATAATTAAGGGAAATCCTTTAAAGGAAGTAGGATCATTATAAACGTAGTTCACCATTTCGGCAAGTCGGTCGGCGATAACCACTTTTTTGAACAAGCCCCAGGCCATTAATTTTAAGCCGTCAACTACACGTTGATATTCAAAAACATGATCCTGTTTGAACTGCGTTAAAAGATTTTGTGGCCTTTCAATTGGACCGGCAACTAACTGCGGATAAAACAATACATACAAAGAATAGGTTAAAAAATTGCGCTCTGCAGGCTGCTTACCGCGATATACCTCAATGGTATAACTCATGGCCTGAAAAGTGTGAAACGAGAGGCCGATCGGAAGAAGCATCGATAGCATTGCAATGTGATTCGTATACCCAAAATGGTTGAGTGCAAGCGAAATATTTTCATTCAAAAAATTATAGTACTTGAAAAAACACAGGATGGAAATATTGGAGATAAGACTAAGAACTAACCAGAGTTTTCGTGAATGGCCCTGTGATCGTTCTATCCAGATACCGGCATAATAATCGATGATAATAGTAAATACTAGGATTAAAATGTAAACGGGCAAGAACGACATGTAAAAATAACAGCTCGCCGCCAGAAGCAAATGCGTTTTGTATTTTTTTGGAATTACAAAATACAACGGCGTTACAATTATGAAAAATAAAAGAAAGTGTAATGAATTGAATAACATGGTTACACTGTTTATTTAAGTTTATAAATTAACAAACCATTATGCTGCCCAATGATCTTTTCCTTAAAATCATTTGGATAATTTTTATTGAAAAGTGCCGAGTCGCTTAAAACAAGATACTGAATATTTCTCTGTTTAAGAAAAAAGTCATACCATTCTTTCCCTGCCGCATAATCAAGGGTCCAGCCCCTTTGATTCATCAAATACAAACTATTGCAATAAGTGTTATCAAAAGCACTTAAAGTAATATCGGTTGGTTTTACTCCTAATTTTCGTAAAGCACCTTCAAGGTTCTCGTATCGACTAAAATCCCCAACCATATTCAAAATGGCAGTTCCGTGGCGGTACATGTATACTTCTTTACAATGAGCTGCGGCGCCTTTAATATTTAAAAGCAAAAGTAAAAACACCAAAGTTTTAAGGGGCGGAAAATAATCATTGGCCAATCGCGCAACCATGTCAATAAAAGTTAAGAGTAAAAAGAAAATGGCCGGAAGCAACGTAATGATGTAGTAATCGTGATTCCGGAATTGAAAGAAAAGAAGGAATACAAAACAGCACGAACCCAAAAAGGTTAAAAGGGTAATTGTAAAAAGTAAGCGGTTCACATATCTAAAACCCAGGGCCAAGGCAGCGGCAATGCCTAAGATGAGTTTGTAGGTTCCTTCACAATAGTAATCGTTTATCCAGTTTTGTTTTATGAACTCCCAAATGGCAAGGGCTTCTTTTTTATCGGTCACAATTTTCTGACTTAATAAAAAAGCATCGCTATGGTATTTTTCGCTTAACCAGGCTGCGTATTTATACCAGGCAAATACGAGAACAATTGCTAAAAAACTAAAACACAATACCAAAGCTCTATTTGTAATGAGAGGAATGCCTTTTCGTGCTGATGCAAAGAATTTAAGTGAATCGAGAATTACTAATGCAATTACCACGCCAAACGCAATAAGTGATGTGATCTTTACCAATGCGGCAAGGGCGGCAAAAACAAAAAAGACATAAAAATATTTTTTGTTAGTTGTATTAATGTATCTAAAAAAGAAGAACCATGCAGTAAGCACAAAACCCAGGCTTGTGGTGTCCGATAAAAAATTAGCACTGTAATAGAGCAGCACGGGCGAAGCAAAGGCTGCCATGACAGCGGTAACCGATAAAAGATAATTGTTGGTGAATGAAAAACAGAGGAAGTAAAAACTTAAGAGCCCAATTACCAGTGTGAGCAGAACAAAGAGTTTATAATAGATCTCATGAAAACCGAAGATCTTGTATAAAATGGCGGCGCTGTAATTTACAAACGGAAATTCTAAGCCGGTTATGCCCTCTCCATCCAGCTCTTTATGAATTTGAGGTTTAAAGAAATTCATGCCACCCTGATAATAGTTCAGGGCTATGGACGCCCGTTCGCACTGTGCCCAGTGATGTACAGAACAGGGACGCTTTTTCAAATGATTGTAAATGCCCGTATAATTATAAAATATATGAATGGAAATCAGAAAAAGTATTCCTATCAATATTTTATTTAGTTTCATTTATACTTTGCAATTTCAAATATTAGACCATTAAAAATCGGCAGACAGGGTAGGGCTACTTGAGTTTAAAAATAAATAAACCTCTGTGGGAGCCAATTATTTTATCTTTAAACGTGTTAGGATAAATTTTATTGAACATGGCGGTGTCGTTCAAAACCATGTATTTTGCATTTCTGGTGTTCACGAGATGCTCGATCCATTCTCTACTGCTATATTCATCAAAGGTCCAGCCGGTTTGATTCATCAGATAAAGCGAGTTGCAGTAAGTATAATCAAATCCACTCACGGTAACATCACTGTGTTTAACACCAAGCGACCTTAATTTTTGTTCCAGATCCTCATACACAATGAAACTGTCGTTTATTAAAAAATTATAACTGTTGTAACGGTAAGAGAAATTTCCTTTACAGTAAATAAGACTTTCTTTGGCACTCAGAGCAAAAAGAACAACCACAAGTAATTTCAGCGGCGGAAAATAATTATTCGCGATGCGGCTTATCATATCAGCAAAGGTGAGGAACAATAAGAATACTACAGGCATTAAGCTAATAACGTAATAGTCGTGATTTCTGAACTGGAAGAACAAAAGGAAAACAAAACAGCAGGAACCAAGGAAGGTCAGAAATGTGATCGCAAACAATAAACGGCTCACGAATTTTGCACCTATCAAAAGCGCGCCCATTACATAGCACATCAGGTAATAACTGTCTTCAGGATAGTAATCGTTGATCCATCGCTGCTGAATGTATTTCCAGATGGCCATGGCTTCTTTTTTATCGGTTACCACTTTCATGTTCAGTAAAAAAGCATCACTATGATATTTTTCGCTTAACCATCCAGCGTATTTATACCAGCCAAACACAATGGCTATCGCTGCAAAACTGTAAAGCAATACCATCATTTTATTGGCAATGAGTTCAGTATTATTCCTTGTTTTGTGAAAGAATCGGAAGTGATCCAGAATAACCAGCCCGATCACAACACCAAATATGATAAGTGAAGTGATCTTCACAAGTGCCGCCAGAAGTGCGAAACCGAAAAATAAATAAAAGAATTTTTTAGAGGAAGTATTAAAGTATTTAATTGCAAAGAACCAGGCGGCTAAAACAAATCCCAGACTCGTAGTGTCCGGTAAAAAGTTGGCACTGTAAAAAAGAAGCACCGGCGAAAAATAGGCCAGGGCAATGGTGGCAAGTGAGAGCAGATAGTTTTTGGTGAGCGAGTAACTCAGAAAATAGAACATCAGTAATCCAAAAAGCAAAGTGCACAGTACAAACATCCTGTAGTAAAATTCGTTGAAGCCGAATAGTTTATAGATTATGGCAACTGAATAATTTACAAAAGGAAATTCCAAACCGGTTATTCCCTGCCCATCCAGGTTTTTGTGGATCTTCGGCAAAAAGAAATTCATGTCAACCTGATAATAGTTCAGAGCTATGGAAGCTCTTTCGCATTGCGCCCAGGAATGAACAGAGCATGGCCGCCTGTGAAGTTGTTTGTAAAATCCTAAATACGTAAACAAAAAGTGTACGGAGATCAGAAAGAACGCAGCGGCTATTATCTTGTTCAGCTTCATTACTTCGTTTTAATTCCTTTCGCATAAGCACTAACCCCCACAGGCAAGCCTAAGAGTTTAAAAAAAGAATTCTCTATTTTAAGGAGTCGCGTTAACAGGGCATTGATCTTAGGATTAAAACCCTTCAGATGATCTTTAGGGGCTTTGTTCTTCACAAATGTAAATTTCACCCTCTGAAACAAACGGTAAGCAGTGGTTGGAAAATACAAAAGAAAATTCCAGTAGCTGTATTCCTCAACCTTAAAGCCGCTTTGCTCGAGCTTACTTTTTAATTCAACCGCCGTGTATCTTCTGAAATGCTGGTTGATCACATCATGCTCACTCCATAAATACATAAAGGCCGGTACAAACACATAAACTTCTCCGCCAACTTTTAAAAGCTTATTCCAGTTACGCAAAGCCATCATATCATCTTTTAAATGCTCCAATGAATCGGAAGCAATAATGATGTCGAAACTTTCGTTCTCAAAATCGGGGTGGTGACCATCCATCACGAATACATTTTCCACACCTCTCTCTTTACAAACAATGGCAGCGTTCTCGCTTACATCAATACCGTATAAATTTGTGAATCCTGCTTTTTTAAGTTCAAGCAGTAAAGCGCCGCCGGCACATCCGATATCCAAGATCTTAAGGTCCTTGTTTTTCTGAGCCAGCAATTTAAGTATGGCGTTCCTTCGTCCCTGAAACCACCAGTTAATTTCTTCCTGCTGATGGTATTTAATTTCGTATTCCAGATCCATCTATTGTGCTTTGTAGGTTACATTAAAATCATCCAGATCATATTGTTCAGATCCTGCTACGGTTAAATACTGAAACACAGAGATCACAGAAGGATTGATGCCGTTAAAGTTTGCGGGCAAGGTAAGCGAGTCACGAAAATGACACCATGTGTTGGGTTCCAGCACGGAGTTGGCCAGCCACATCGGGTTCCAGCTTAGCATCGAGTCTTTTCTTGAAGGACTAACTACGATGCAGGCCTTGCTTTGACTGGCATTGGTTCTGAACCAGCCGTCCACTATAACTGTAATGCTTTTATTGATGTATGGTTCGGGTATGGTCATTGAGTAACCTAATCCAAAAGAATTATTCTGATCAAGCCTAGAGAAAACATCACCGGTGTGGGCATCGCCTTTCATCTTGGTGGCTTCACCCATTATTTTGTTTTCGGCGTTAAAAGTAATTTTTTCAATTACGTTTGCATTTTTTGCATCATCATCTTCACATGATGAAAAGCACCACAAGAACAATGTGGCGGCAATTACTGCTAATATCGATCCTCTTTTATTCATTTCTCTTCTATCAAATATAATAAATTATCAGGCTTTTTTTGCTCTTGGCTTATCCGGGGCCAAAGCAACAAACGCTTACTCTACTTTCTTGAGTCCTGTTTTGGTGATCACCGACGATTCCTGATAGGTTTCGTAATCGGTATTGATCTCCCATAAATTATGTTTGGTTCCTTTTAAAATATTTTCCACTGCCAGTCTTCCCATCAAAATACTGTGATCCTGATTATTGTATTTAAAGGCACCATATCTTCCTATCACGTGCAAGTTTTTTATGCCGCTCAAATAATCTTCAACCGGCTTTAATACATCTTTATATCCGGTTCCATAAACGGGATAACAGCGCGGAATTTTATAAACATGGCCCGCCGAAATTTCTGCTTTACCAATTAAACCGGTTTTAGTTAATTCTTCTTTTGCAAGCGCAATTAATTTTTCTTCGCTCCAGCTCCAGAATTCATCTTCTTCATAACACCAGTATTCTAAAGCGCAAATGGTGCTTTTTTCTTTGCCATATAATTCCGGAACCCAGTTTCTGAAATTCGTTAAGCGTCCCATTAACAGATCGCTGCTGTGAACATACAACCAGTTATCCGGAAAAAGATCAATGGCCTGAACATTTAAATAAACAATAATGGTATTCCTGAACTTCAAACTCTCGGCCGCTTTTTTAATGGGCTCCGGCACTTCCGGTAAACGGCTCACCATTAACGAAAGCGGCATCGACGAAATAATGTGATCATATTCTTTTACCGTTCCGTCTTCCAGCTCCAAAGCACAGGCCACGCCGTTCTTTGTGATCACTTTTTTTACCGGCGACTTCAAATGCACATGGCCACCTTTGCTTTTAATAAAGGCACTCATGCGCTCGTACACCATTCCTGTTCCGCCATGCGGATAAGCAAACTGATCTACCAGCGTTTTATGTTTACCGCTGTTGCCGAACAATGCGGTTTTAATGGCTTCGCCCAGACTGAATTTCTTAATGCGCTGCGCAGCAAAATCAGCGTCTAAAACATTACAGGGTATGCCCCATAATTTTTCAGTATAGGTTTTAAAGAATACCTGGTATAATTTTTTTCCGAAGCGGTTGGTTACCCAGCCTTCAAATGTGCTGATGTCTTTGGTGGGAGAAATTTTCTCAATGCCATAATACACAATGCACATGGCCGCTTTAAAAATTCCTAAATTGGTTAAGGCATTAAATGCTTTGATAGGGTAGTGAAAGAATTTTTTGTTGTAATAGATGCGGGTTAAACGATCTACCATTTCATAATCTTTTCCAACTACTTCTAACCATAACTCGTTAACACGGGTATCGTTGCTGAAAAAACGGTGCGGACCAATATCCACTTTCTGATTCCATAGCTCAATGGTTTTCGACATTCCGCCAACGCTTGGCCCGGCCTCAAAAAGATCCACATCTTTAAGCTGCTTTGATAATTCGTAGGCTGCAGTCATTCCTGCCGGTCCGCCACCAATGATCGCTATTTTCATTATGCAGAGATCATTTTAATCATTGTCGTATTCGTAGTATTTAATGTTCAGATCGTCTACATCAAAATAAGATAATTTACCCACGTTTTGTGCGGCAACTGTAATTAATAAGTTTGGTTTGTCGGTAATGCTAGTTGGAAGAATAATAGTATTCTTTAAATTGCTCCACTCATTCGCTGTTTTCATTACGGTGTAAGCGCCGAAGCCCTGCCAGAAAAGTACGCTGTCGCGCTGTGTAACTGAGCAGATGATCTCACAGTTGTTTTCGGTCTTGCCGCTTCTTAACCAGGCGTCAAGATCAATGGCTATGGTTTTACCGATCAAAGAATCGGGTAGACTAAAGGTATAACCAATACCGAAACCCTGACCTGAATCAATACGACAGATGTTTTTTCCGGAATGTGCGGTTTCACTTGGTACAATGGTATTTGCATTGGCAATGTTATCCATGTTCAAAATAACATTGTGTTTGAACAGTGGCGCTTTGCTATTGTCCTCACCGCAACTTACAAGTATAAGTGCTGCGCAGATGCAGAAGATTATTTTTTTAACGATCATGTTTTATTTTTTTTGCTCAGAGGATTAAGAGATTTTTTAAAGTACCATTTCCGGTATCTCTCCTTCAACAGTTAATTTACCGGCAGTTGCTTTTTTAATTTCTTCAACACTAACTCCTGGTGCGCGTTCTACTAATTTAAAACCGCCCTCAGGTAATACATCGAAAACGCCAAGTTCTGTTACAATTTTTTTAACGCAGCGAATTCCTGTTAAAGGCAGATCGCATTTTGGCAGGAGTTTCGATTGCCCTGCTTTGTTCACATGCTGCATGGCCACAATAATGTTTTTTGCAGAAGCCACTAAGTCCATAGCGCCGCCCATGCCTTTTACCATTTTACCCGGAATTTTCCAGTTGGCAATGTCGCCGTTCTCACTCACTTCCATGGCACCTAAAATAGTAAGATTTACTTTTTGCGCGCGTATCATGCCAAAGCTCATGGCACTGTCAAAAATACTGGAGCCCGGTAAAAGTGTTACCGTTTGTTTGCCCGCATTAATTAGGTCGGCATCTTCTTCTCCTTCTATTGGAAAAGGACCCATGCCTAATATTCCGTTCTCAGATTGTAACTCCACGTTAATTCCTTCGGGAATATAATTTGCTACCAGGGTTGGAATACCAATTCCAAGATTCACAAACATTCCGTCTTTTACTTCTCTCGCAATTCGTTTTGCAATTCCGTTCTTATCTAACATCTTATTTATTTAAAAATTTAAAATTCAATTTTTTTTATTTCTGCCACACTTTTTAAATCGTACTTCGTAAATCGTACTTTGTACTTTGTACTTCGTAAATCGTACTTCTCTCTTAATACTTTAATCTTGTGTCTTTAATCTTCAATCTTGCATCTTCTCTCTTAATCCTTCTTCCTAACCGTTCTCTGCTCAATGCGTTTCTCATATTTCTCACCCTGAAAAATACGGTGTACGTAAATGCCCGGAGTGTGTATGTGATCAGGATCTAACTGGCCAACCTGCACCAGTTCTTCTACTTCGGCAATGGTAATTTTTCCTGCCATGGCCATCATCGGGTTAAAGTTGCGGGCTGTTGAGCGGTAAATTAAATTACCGGCAGTGTCGCCTTTCCATGCTTTTACAATTGCAAAGTCGGCATCAAAAGCATGCTCCATTAAATATTCTTTTTCTTCGCCGTTAAATTTAAAACGACGTGTTTCTTTTCCTATTGCTATTTCTGTTCCAACGCCTGCGGGTGTATAAATTACGGGCATGCCATAACCTGCCGCCATACAGCGTGTAGCTAAAGTTCCCTGTGGAATAAGATCCACTTCTAATTCTCCGCTCAACATCTGGCGTTCAAACTCTGCGTTCTCGCCAACGTAACTCGAGATCATTTTTTTAATCTGCTTGGTTTGCAATAACAACCCCAGACCAAAATCATCTACGCCGGCGTTGTTGCTAATGCAGGTTAAACCTTTTACGCCTTTTTTTACCAAAGCCGCAATGCAATTTTCGGGTATGCCGCATAAACCAAAACCACCTAACATTAAAGTCATGTTGTCTTTAATATCTTTAATGGCCTCCTCGGCATTTTTTACTACTCTATTTATCATATTTTTATATCACTAAAACAGGCCACAAAAATAGGCTTTTTTAGGGAGGAATGCCATTTTAAGCCCTAAAATGGCAACGACTTAAGTTGTTGATATATAATAACATATAAGGGCAACAAAGATTTCTTTTTCTTTTGTGGCTCGCCAAATATTTGTTCTGTTCTTTTGGCTTGAACCAAACGAACTTCGCTGTACGCATAATTCCGGAAGCATTTAATTAAGAACTACCTTAGATCGCAGGGTTTTTGAAAACGAAACCTTAACTCCCGAACAGGATGCTACATAAAAAACGAAATGCCCCCTCTCCTGCTGGGAGAGGGAGATAGGGTGCGGGTATATTTTGAATACTTTATTTTTTGAGCTTGTCGAGGATTAATTGGATCAATAGTTCAACCTTAATTTTTCCTTGATGAAAAAGAACGGAAGATCTTTGTTTGAAAATAACATGATGGAACCGGATCTCAATAAACAACAGATTGCTTCGATATCGCTCGCAATGACGCGGTGCAGTAAAAGAACTTGGTTGTAGGCATAATTCCGGAAGCATTTAATTAAGAACTACCTTAGATCGCAGGGTTTTTGAAGACGAAACCTTAACTCCCGAACAGGATGCTACATAAAAAACGAAATGCCCCCTCTCCTG
>JANYIQ010000233.1 GCA_025362575.1 Bacteroidia bacterium | reverse complement strand
TGCTTATTTACCAAAAGAAAATATAGAAGCCTCTGCTACTATTTTGCAAACTAAATTCGGCGTGAGTGTTTCGTTGGGATTAAATCAGCTGGCACTTATAAAACCAAATTCAGAGCGCATCTCAACTCGAAAAAAAATTGTGTTACCACCAAATGAGGACGATGGCGAACAGGAACGCATCCGCATTTTAGAACTTGAAGCGGAAGCGCTCGCCTTAGAACTTGATTTAGCAGCTTAATCTTTTAAAAAATAAACCAATGATAAACGCAACAAACTATTTAGAAAAAATAAAAGGGATCAGCTTTTCCCAGCTACCAGAGCATCTTCAAAAGGGACATGCTTATGTACAAAAAGCAACTGAGAACGGAAGTAACTGGAATGCTTACAACAACGAAAACATAAAGCGGGTTATGGATGCTTATTTCGGTAAGCTGAACGATCATCTTTCTAAAAACCCTGTGAAGGTAAAAAAAGAACAAACACAAGAAACTGAAAAAGAAATTTCTCCTTCGGTAAAATCAACTGAAAAGAAACACGCGCCAAAACATAAACAAGAAGTGATCGAGGAAGAAGAAGATTTTTCTTTTGTTGAACGTTTACCAGATGAAATACGTTTTCTAAGACGTTATCTTTCTCTTAACGGAAAGAAAAAAACAAAAGAGGATTTGTTACGTTTTATAAATACTTTACATAAAGCCATTATCGAAAAGAAAATTCGTAAAGCTTCGCCTTATGCAAAGCAAATGGAATACATACAGGATAAGCTTTTGAAAACGTATAACAGCATGAATAAAAACATTACTGCTGAAATAAGTGATAAGATTATTTTAGAGTTTAAAGCTCTGATAGCTTCAGAAAAAGTAATGCCGTCCGTTAATTTGATTAAACGTTACATTAATCTGAATGGCAAATACGGTGTGAAAGAAAAAGCACAGAAGTTAATGGAAGCAATGACAAAAGCGTATGATAAAAATAAAATTACTAAGAGCGATAAATATTTTAAGGTGTTCGACCAGATGCACTTTAACCTGAGTAACTATATCAAAAATAAAACGCAGAAAATCTTAGCAATACAACCAACAGAACTAAATGGCTTAAACGGCTTTTTGGCTGGATGCGGATGTTTGCATGACAACGAAGATCATTTAAACGGAATAGACGAAGTAACCGGCCAAGAAGAAACTCCGGTAATTAATCCTGGAGTGGTGAGTAGTATGGATTTTAAAAACGTTCAGTTTAAAACGCTGGGTTTTGTAGGAAAGTTCCGCAAACTGATCGGTGATCCTTCGCGCGGTTTTAGTGCTATGGTATTCGGGAGACCGAAAATGGGCAAATCCTTTCTTTGCGTGGATTTCGCCGGATATTTAGCGCGCAATCATGGTAAAGTGCTTTACATAGCTAAAGAGGAGGGTTTGGATATGACTTTACAGGAGAAACTAAAGGCTAATGATGTGGCGCATCCAAACTTATTTGTGGCAGAAGATATCCCAAGCGATCTAAGTCCTTATGATTTCATATTCTTCGACAGCGTAAACAAGCTTGGTTTGTCTGTGAACGATCTTGACACTTTACGGGCAAACTACCCTGAAAAGTCCTTTATTTACGTTTTCCAGACCACTAAAGACGGTCATTTCAGAGGGGCTAATGAGTTCCAACACGATGTAGATGTGGTTATAGAAGTGCCTGAAAAGGGGCTTGTGGTGCAAAACGGCAGGTTTAATCAGGGGGGAGAAATGAGGATATTTGAGGAAGACTATAAACAAGCAGCTTAAATATATATAAACAAGGGGGCTAAATAGTTAACAATTAGAGAAATTCCACTCCTTAAAGGGCGGAATTTTCTATTTTTACATACTTTATCATTAAAAAATAAATATGGCTTTAAGCTGGAACGAAATAAAAGACAGGGCAGTTAAATTCACTAAAGAATGGGAGAATGATTTCAATGAAGATGCAGAAGCAAAATCTTTTATGGATGATTTTTTTAATGTTTTTGGAATACCTCGTCGTCGTGTTGCAGGATTTGAAATAAATGTAAAAAAAGATGGAGGCAAACAAGGATTCATTGATCTATTATGGAAGGGAACCATTTTAATAGAATTCAAATCAAGAGGTAAAGACTTGGATAAAGCTCATAAGCAAGCCAAAGATTATTTTCCGGGGTTAAAAGATAATGAATTGCCAAAATACATTTTAGTTTCCGACTTCGCCCGTTTTCGACTATATGACATAGAGGAAGATAAAACAATAGAGTTTAAATTAAAAGACTTTGTAAGTAATGTTCAGCACTTCGGGTTTATAGCTGGCTATCAAAAAAAGATTTTCCACGAACAAGATCCTGCCAATATAAAAGCAGCTGAATTAATGGGCAAGCTTCACGATAGGCTTGAAGAAATAGGTTACGAAGGACACCCACTTGAAATTTACCTTGTGCGTATTTTGTTTTGTTTGTTTGCCGAAGACACAACCATATTTAACAAGCAACAGTTTGAAGATTATATTACACAACGAACGAACGAAGATGGTAGCGACCTTGCAGCTAAACTGCAAGAGTTATTTCAAGTATTAAATACTTCGAGCGAAAAACGTTTTAAAAATGTTGACGAACAATTAGCTGAGTTTCCCTATGTAAACGGTAAATTATTTGAAGAGCAATTGCCTACCGCAAGTTTTGATTCAAAAATGCGTCAGGCATTATTAGATTGTTGCTATTTAGATTGGAGCAAGATTTCTCCTGCGATTTTTGGTTCAATGTTTCAAAGTGTAATGAATCCTACTGAACGCAGAAATCTTGGTGCTCATTATACCAGCGAAAAAAATATCTTGAAATTAATTAAACCTTTATTTCTTGACGAACTTTGGGCAGAGTTTGAAACAATAAAATCCAACAAGAATAAACTACCGGAATTCCATAAAAAAATAAGCACGTTAAAGTTTCTCGATCCAGCTTGCGGTTGTGGTAACTTTTTGGTGATTACGTATCGCGAATTACGTTTGCTTGAAATTGAAATATTACGATCTATGAATAAAAGTGGGCAAGGCTTTTTAAATGTGAGCGATATTATTTGGCTTGATGTTGATATGATGTATGGAATTGAATATGAAGAATTCCCTGCCCGTATTGCGGAAGTTGCAATGTGGCTAATCGACCATCAAATGAACATGGCAATTAGCAATGAGTTCGGGCAATACTTCGTTCGGCTCCCACTAAAAAAAGCAGCAACAATTGTTCATGGAAACGCTTTACAAACGGATTGGGAAAAATTAGTACCCAAAAATGAGTTGTCATTTATTTTAGGAAACCCACCTTTTTATGGCTATTCATTTCAGTCTAAAGAACAGAAGGCAGATATGCTTAAAGTTTTTAAGGATATGGACGGTACAGGTATCCTTGATTATGTTACAGCATGGTATTTGAAAGCCTCTGAGTACATTCAAAACACTAACATTAGAGTAGGATTTGTTTCAACGAATTCCATTTCACAAGGTGAACAAGTGGGCGTTTTATGGGGAATACTTTTTAATAAATATGATATTAAAATTAATTTTGCTCATAGAACATTTGTTTGGAATAACGAAGCAAAAGGTAAAGCCGCTGTCCATGTTGTTATAATAGGATTTTCTAAAGCAGAGTTTAAGGAAAAATTACTTTTTGAGTATGAAGATGGAGGTGATGAACCGCATGAAATAAAAGCCAAAAATATAAATCCTTATTTAATTGATGGTAAGAATATCCTTATTGGTAGGAGAACTAAACCATTATGTAAAGTTCCAGAAATGATAAAAGGTAGCTCCCCAACAGATGGTGGATTTCTTTTATTAGAAGATGAACAAAAAAAAGCTTTGTTAGCGAATAGTCCTGAAGCTAAAACATTTATTAGAAAATACGTTGGTAGCTATGAGTTTATTAATGCTGTCCCAAGATGGTGTCTTTGGTTAAAAGATGCAAATCCTCAAATACTGAAGTCCTTTCCAGAAATTATCCAGAAAATAAAAGAGGTAAAAGAATTTAGGTTAAAAAGCACAAAAGCTTCTACACGTAAATGGGCTGATTTTCCATCACTTTTTATTGAAGAAAGGCAACCTAATAAAGAATATATTATTATTCCGCGAGTTTCCTCAGAAAACCGAAAGTACATTCCAATTGGTTATCTTAAAAAAGATGTTATTGTCAGCGACAGCGCAATTGCATTATTAGATGCAACATTATTTCACTTCGGTATTTTAACTTCACAAATGCACATGTGTTGGGTAAAATATACGTGTGGTCGCTTAAAAAGTGATTATAGATACTCAAACACTATTGTTTACAATAACTTTCCTTTTCCAGAAAGTCCAACAGAAAAACAAAAAGAAGCAATTGAAAAAGCCGCTCAAAAAGTTTTAGATACAAGAGCTGAATTCCCAAAAAATACTTTGGCAGATTTATATAACCCTTTAACTATGCCACCGATTTTAGTTAAAGCACACAATGAATTAGATAAAGTAATTGATTTAAGCTATCGTTCGCAGCCCTTTATAACCGAAGCTAAGCGAATGGAATTTTTATTTGAATTATACGAAAAATATACAGCTGATTTGTTTACTACTGACAAACCAAAAAAGGCTAAAAAGAAACAAATCTAATGAGTTCAAGTACAAAAATATATGATGAAGAAGACAGTAAGTATATTGATTCTGTTATAAATCAGTTTAATTTGTTATTGGTGACTGCAACAAAAGTGGAGAAGGAAACGCTGCATTCATATCTTAAACCAATTGAAGGGCGTGCCAAATTAATTAAGATTCATCAAGGGAAACAAACCTATTTTCTTGGAGTTTTTGGTCAGTACAATATTGTTCATGTTACTTGTGATAATATGGGATCTACAAGCCCACAAGCATCAATTTCTACGACTATTGATGCAATCAACTATTGTAAACCAACGGTCGTTGTAATGATGGGTATTGCATTTGGAGCCGGTCGCCCTCAAAGACTTGGTGATGTACTTGTGTCTGAAATAGTAACTCCTTACGAAATACAAAGGGTTGGAAAGAACAATACGATAAATAGAGGTACACCGGGAGCTGCTTGTACTATTCTCTTAAATAGGTTCAAGCATATAACTGATTGGGAACATAAAATTCGTCGCCGTACTCCGGCAATTATTCCGGGTGAAATTTTGTCAGGCGAAAAACTTGTAGATAATGCGGCGTTTAAAAAGAAACTATTTACCTTTTTCCCTTCTGCTAAAGGTGGGGAAATGGAAGGTACGTGCATTTACGCAGCTTGTGATGGTAGAGTCAAACATTGGTTAATTGTAAAGGCGATCTGCGATTGGGGAGATGGTACAAAGAAAAACAGAAAAAAATATAATCAACAGGTAGCCGCCGTTGCTGCTGTTGATTTATGTTCGCATGTTTTTAGTTCTCCATTTGCATTTAAAGATGTCAGTCTTCAACCAGTCTCCGCAGGTGTTGCTCCCGGAAATGATCCAACACAAAGTATAGCCGTTATTCCAAGTACAACAGAAGTAGAAAAAGAGATATTAAAAGAAATGACAGAAGATACAAAACCGCAACAACCAAGTTTGCCAACGTCAGCTCAAGCAATTGTTCGCTCATTTCTTTCATTGAGCGATCAGAAAAAAATAGAGATAGTAAAAAAGGTTGGTATTTATGATGATTCATTTACAACAATGTACCCACATGATAGAGATAAAGAAATATTTTCCAGAGCGAGGAAAAAAAATCTTCTCTCTGAAATGTGGGAAGCACTAAATTCTGCTGCCCCATTTGCAGACTCCGTTAACCCATATACAAACACTTAATTTTAGCAATATGAATAAGGAAAAAATATCAGAATGGCATACTCTTTCAAAGTACCAATTAACAGACGAAACTTTGTCAAAAAGATATGACTCAATTAAAAAAATAACACAGCGGAATGATTTGCCATTTTGGTTGGATATCGTAAGGCTATATTTAGGTATAAAAGATAATGGAGAAAACATTACTTTTTTTGCAAAAACCTTTCAGGATGGAGATCCAAATTTTCCTGTACTTAAAATAGAAAAGCTCTTAAAAGTACTCGCTGGGATAGCTATATTATGTAAGCTTGAATTAGCAACTGAAGGAACGCAGGAAGAAGCTAAAGTAGAGGAAAAAGCAGAGGAAGGTGCGGAAGCGGCAAAAGAAGCAGAGGAAATAGACCATAGTGAAATTGCATTTATAATAAGCAATGCTTTGGCAAACGCTATTTTCTTCAATCAATATAAATTAGATTCAAAAA
>JANYIQ010000232.1 GCA_025362575.1 Bacteroidia bacterium | reverse complement strand
CTTCGAGCACTGGTTAATGACAGCTACGATAAATCATTAGAAACATTTTCTAGCTCTTTTCAATCTTTCTTTTAAGATCGTTCAAAATATCAAGATATTTTCTTTCCAGGGCTGATCGCGAGAAGTCACGATTGAAATTATTAAAACTCTGTGTAATGTTATTTTGTGTTTCTTGAAGAGCTTCATTATAAACTGTATTGTATTGCTGGTTAATATCAGCAATCGCTTTCTTAATTGTTTCCTCGCGTGTATGCCAATGACTCCGATCGCTAAGAATAGCCTCCAGCTTTGTTTTTTGAAGCTCATTAGATGATTTCACGCGATTCAATAACTGAACATACACTGTCAAACGAGCCAGCTCACGAAGACGTGCAAACTCCGGCAAACAGTTTGCAAATTCATCGTAGTGAAGCGTAAACTCCTGTGCAAATACGTATTCCGGTGAAAAAAGGTTTGGTTTTTTATGCTCTGCGCACAATGTCTTGACCACATAATATAAATAGCTCGAATTCTCATCACTGCGCGAAATTGCACCTTTGTCATCGATGGCCATGGCAGATAACTTCATAAAATGATGCATTAAATGCTTGGGCAAAGACAATTTTTCACATTGGCCACCCTTAGGAACAAAATAAACTTCCTTGAAATGATGATCAAATACGATAATGGACTTATCCGTTGCTAATTCACTCAGTTTATTTTGTGCAGGCAGTCTATCGAATCGATGTAAATGCCAACCTTCATCAGGTTCATTCTGATCATCCACCAATGCACCACTGGCACTGCGCCGCAAGAGATGCTTTTTAAGGATCATATGGATTTCGGGGACCATGATTCGAGTTGTCTCATCGCTGCCTCGTTCTTCGATAGGCAAAAAAGCATTCACAGGACATGCTTCAATCCAAAAACGATGGGCAGACTCATCCTTCTGTGCCTCTTGAAATTGTTCAATGATCAATTTTAAATGAGTAGGCAAATGCGAGATCATTTCACGCACAGGACGCATATTGTAGGGATACTGTCCATTGACTTCATGCCCTACTGTCATGAATTTCAAAAAATAATCTGTTAATAGAAACGTATTGATGAAATCGGTTTCAAATAACGATGCAGGAGATACTCTGATTTGATTGAATGGATGAAATCTCATATATTCATTGACTTCATCCAGACTCAACAGTGCACCGGTCACATTATGAGAAAATATTTCTTGAATATCTGAAAAACTAATCACGCGTTGCTGTGGATCTTGCCAGCCGGTAATATCGCGCATCACGAAGTTAAAGTCGCCTGTACTATCATTGATTTCAATTGCATCCAATGCAGCAAATGCTGTTTGTTGCTCCTTTGATGGCAAGGCCAAAGTACGCGTCGGAGAAAGCCATCCATCTGGTGTTCGAGCGATCATGATATAAGGTGATTGCAAACGCTTATTTAAATCGGTAAACTTCCACCCTTTATCTGCTAACAATTCCTCCATAAGCGTTGTCCGAATATCTTTTTCGGTCGCGTCAGTGGATTCATACCATCTCCGCAAACATGCTTCGTATGCATAATACAAGACATCTGCATACCTATGATCAAATGGTTTTGCCTCATCCGCATTATGCGAACGATTGAATCGAATGACATCCACCAACGCATACAGCAAACGACGCATCGTGCCTTGAAGGCCATTGTCCTTAGTTGAGAATAATTGAATATGTGCTTGGGGTTCTTCATATAAAGGAAAAACATTCGAAATATGAGAATATGACTTCACAAATTCTGGCAGCGCATTTTTTGCGGATTCGTTCTGAAAGCGATAAGCACTGATGTTTGAAATAATGTGTTGTAATACATATAATTCAACATCTAAAGATGAGCGATTTGCGAACATCAGCGCATTCATGTAAAATTCGAAGCTCAGTTTTTCACATGCCATTTGTTGAGCATGTCCTGTAGACAATTGGCCTGATACTTGCACTTGAGCACCTGCTTGGAGCAACAGGTTTGCGAGGATTTCTCTCGGAACGCGCTCCCCTAATATAGGGAACCAATCCATAATATCATATGCGCTTTCAAGATGATGCTCTGGTGATTTAAGGTGCATCGGTTTTTCTTTTTGCACTTTTGCATTTTTTTCATAAAGATAGAGATATTTATACGTTGTCACCCATTGCTCGAACCCGCTGCGCAAATCCGAATCATCAGGCAACCTATCCTGTTTATCTAATAATCTTTGCAGCTCTTCACGTGTATCATCGTAATGATGGTAATCACGCAATGTGTTTTGAATTGATTTAGGGTCAGGTTGTCTCCAAACAGCATTAACAAGAACACACTGATAAAAATCACGAAAATATTCATTTTGTAACAGTGGTGCACAATATGACATGCTAACGCTTGATGTTTTTTTAATATAATTTGTGACAGCACACAAAGACTTGTGTCCTGACATCGTCATTGGAGGTGCTTTTGATTTTTCAAACTCACTTGGGAGTGATTCTCGATAAGCGAAGATAAATATATTTGCTAGCGCGAGATAAAGTTCCTGTTCTCTTGGTGCTG
>JANYIQ010000026.1 GCA_025362575.1 Bacteroidia bacterium | reverse complement strand
TGATGTGGTTGGAAACCCTTGCCCGGCAGTATTTGACAGCCAGGCCACAATTATTTCTCCCGACAAAAAAAGCGCGGTACTTTATGTTTGGTATGATAACGAATATGGTTATACACGCCAGGTGATCCGATTCAGTAAATTTATTGCTGAAGTACGCCGGGCCATCTACTACTAAAACCTTAAAAAAAGCCTCAAATCCTGAGGCTTTTTTTTGTTAAAATTTCCGGAAATACCCTCCCTAAAATTATTTTCCTAAAATTCTTACTCGATTAAATTCTCACTTAAATCGAATCAGGAGTCTAATTCACTCAAAAAACTCATTTCCAAAGACATAACTTGAAAATTAGTCGAAAAAAAAGCTATTTTTGTCTAATAAAAATGCTAAACTCCCTAAAATGTTTTAGTTTTAGGTAGCTACATTGTGAGGAAAAAGCCCCATAACTCATCTTTTTCTGCAAGAAAAATTCTTCTTGTTCTTCTTACAACTTTTTCTTTTTTTTATTCGCACAATTTAAACGCTCAAATTTGTCAGACTGCAGTTGCGGGACCAAATCAAACGGTTTGTATATCAGCACCAACCGCAACCATGGCAGCCAATACTGCTACAGGTGTTGGAGTTGGAAAATGGACCTTAGTTTCAGGTGGCGGCGTGATCACAAATTCTTTATTAGCAAATACAACTATTACCGGTGCTCCTACTGGTAATAACGTTTTTGCATGGACAATCACCTCAGGAACATGCGTCCCTTCTGTATCTAACATGACTTTAGTGGTAAAGCCTTTACCAACCGTTGCAAATGCGGGCGCTAGTCAAACTGTTTGCGCAACACCGGGTACAGCAACCATGACAGCTAATGCGCCGGTCAATGGTACCGGTCTTTGGGTCTTGGTTTCCGGAAGTGGGGCAATTACAACCCCTACCTCACCAACATCGCAAATCACCGGATTAACAGCCGGAACGAGTGTTTTCACTTGGTCCATTTCAAATCCCCCCTGTACCTCCTCCACGCAAAACATGACTATTACAACTCGGCCTTTCGTAGTTGCAAATGCAGGGGTTAATCAAACTGTTTGTGTAACCGCAGGAACTGCTACAATGGCCGGGAACTCTCCGGGCGCAGGAACCGGCGTATGGATAAAAGTTTCAGGAAGCGGCGTTATTACTACACCCAGTTCTTCCGTCTCAACAATTACCGGACTTACAGTAGGAACAAGCGTTTTCACTTGGTCTATCACAAATCAGGCTCCATGCGCCTCGTCAACATCCAACATGACCATCACAACCAATGCTGTTCCATCCATAGCCAATGCAGGCGGAAGTAAAACTGTTTGCGTTAGCACCGGAAGTGTTGCTATGACTGCCAATACGCCTACCGCAGGTGTTGGCACATGGATCCTGGTTTCAGGAAGCGGGGTTATAACAAATTCGCTTTCTCCAACTACAACCATAACGGGATTAACAGTTGGACAAAGTGTTTTCACCTGGTCTATTTCTAATCCGCCTTGTGCTGCATCGTCGCAAAACATGACCATTACTACTGTTGCAGCGCCAGTATCGATCGCTGGACCTAGTCAAACTATTTGTATCTCTGCTCCAACTGCAACCATGGCTGCAAATACAATGACAGCGCCAATGACAGGAGTTTGGATCCTTGTTTCTGGGAGCGGCGTAATTACAACCCCAACTTCGCCCGTCACAACCATTACCGGACTTACTGTGGGAACGAGTGTGTTCACCTGGTCGGTTACTAACGCTCCGTGTACTGCAGCTACTTCGAACATGACGATCACCACAAATGCAGTACCATCTATTGCAAATGCCGGCGGAAGTAAAACAGTTTGTGTTAGCACAGGAAGTGTTGCTATGACTGCAAATACCCCTACTGCAGGTGTTGGTACATGGATCCTGGTTTCAGGAAGCGGGGTTATAACAAATTCACTTTCTCCAACTACAACAATAACGGGATTAACAGTTGGACAAAGTGTTTTCACTTGGTCTATTTCTAATCCGCCTTGTGCTGCATCGTCGCAAAACATGACCATTACTACTGTTGCAGCGCCGGTCTCTATTGCCGGACCTAGTCAAACTATTTGTATCTCTGCTCCAACTGCAACCATGGCTGCAAATACAATGACAGCGCCAATGACAGGAGTTTGGATAAAAGTTTCAGGAAGCGGTGTTATCACTACTCCCACTTCGCCAATCACAACCATTACCGGACTTATTGTGGGAACGAGTGTGTTCACTTGGTCGGTTACTAACGCTCCATGTACTGCGGCTGTATCTAACATGACCATTATAACAAATGCGCTTCCAACTGTTGCAAATGCCGGATCTAATCAAACTGTTTGCGTTACTTCAACGGCAACCATGGCTGCAAACGCTGCTGCAATTGGGGTTGGAACCTGGACTTTGATCTCCGGCGCCGGAACAATTACAAATTCAGTATCTCCAATTACAACGATCACAGGTTTAGGCGTTGGCCCGAATGTTTTTAGATGGAGAATACAGAATCCTCCTTGTGCTGCTTCTGTTGCTAATATGACTATCACAGGCGTAGCTGCGCCCTCTCCTGCAAATGCCGGTGCTAATCAAACTGTTTGTATCTCATCTCCCACTGCTACTATGGCCGCAAATGCTCCGGGTGTTGGAACCGGAGTATGGATAAAAGTTTCAGGAAGTGGAGTTATTACTACTCCTACTTCGCCGGTTACAACCATAACAGGGCTTACTGTTGGAACAAGTGTATTTACCTGGTCGATCAGTAATCCGCCATGTTCTGCTTCTACTTCTAACATGACCATTACAACAAATGCTTTACCAAGTGTTTCAAATGCAGGATTAACTCAAACGGTTTGTATCTCCTCAGCTTCTGTTACCATGGCCGCTAATACACCAACTGCAGGAGTTGGAACATGGTCGTTGGTTTCCGGATCAGGAGTGATCACAAATTCATTATCGCCGTCAACTACAATTACCGGTTTATCATTGGGTGCAAATGTTTTTTCTTGGACAATTTCCAACCCACCTTGTGTATCATCAGTTTCAACTGTCACGATTATTGTGAATAATATTCCTACACCATCTGTTGCAGGACCTAATCAAATAATCTGTATTCTCAGTCCAACTGCTACAATGGCGGCTAACATTCCTGTTATTGGAACCGGTGCCTGGTCATTAGTTTCAGGTTTCGGAACCATCACGAACTCATTGTCTCCAACAACAACAATTACTGGCCTAATAGTCGGGCAAAATGTTTTCAGTTGGACCATATCTAACGGTGCTTGCCCCCCTTCAAGTTCAAATGTTACCATCACTGTTGGCCCTGCCGCTGCAACTGCCAGTGCCGGGCCAAGTCAAAGCATTTGTATCAGCACAGGCTCAGTTACAATGGCCGCAAGTTCACCGACTTCGGGTATTGGAAGCTGGTCTTTGGTTTCAGGTTTTGGCGTTATCACCAATTCACTATCACCAACAACTACCATTACCGGACTTACGGTTGGTACAAATGTTTTTGCATGGACGGTTTCAAATGCCCCATGCGCTTCCGCAGTGGATAATGTTACCATAACGGTTGATGCCTTACCAACTACTGTAGTATCTACACCAAATCAAACACTCTGCGCAACCACCACAACAGCGCTTGTTGTAGGCACTACTCCAATCGTTGGTACCGGTGTTTGGAATTTACTTTTAGGAAGCGGATTGATCACAAGTCCAAACTCACCTACAACAACTATTACCTCATTGAACGTTGGCGACAATGTTTTCGATTGGACTATATCTAACGGTTCATGTCCTTCTTCTGCAGGTATCATGACGATCAGTGTTAATGCACTTCCTTCTGTTTCTAATGCCGGTTCAAACATCACGGTTTGTCTTTCAAGTCCAAATGCCACTTTGGGCGCTACACCACCTGCATTTGGAGTTGGGTCATGGTCATTAACATCCGGTTCAGGAGTTATTACAAATTCATTATTGGCCAACACCAGTGTTACGGGACTTGCTCTTGGCGACAACGTTTTCCAATGGACAGTTGTAAATAGTCCTTGCCCCGCATCCGTTTCGGACATGACAGTAACGGTCGACCCATTACCATCAACTGCTGTTGCCGGCCCAAGTCAAACACTTTGTATCAGTTCTCCAAATGCTTTAATGGCCGGTAATACGCCAACAATTGGTTTTGGTGTGTGGACGATTGTATCAGGAAGCGGAAGCGTTACCTCACCGTTTAGTCCTAATACTACAATTACCGGATTAGGATTAGGTTTAAACGTTTTTGAGTGGGCCATTTCTACTTCAGCATGTCCGCCTACGACATCCAATTGTTCACTTACCGTAAATGATCTTCCAAGTATTGCAAGTGCAGGCCCAAGTTTCACAATGTGTTCAACAAGCCCTGATCCAACCATGGCAGCTAATACACCAACCACGGGTGTTGGTGTTTGGACATTAATTTCAGGAAGTGGGACGATCACAAATTCATTATCTCCAACCACAACAATTTCCGGATTAGGAATTGGACCGAATGTTTTTGCTTGGACCATTTCAAATCCACCATGCTTAGCTTCGGTTGATAACATAACTATTACCGTTGACCCGGCACCAACAACTGCTATCGCTGGTGCGAGTCAAACCATTTGCGCTTCGAGCCCTAATGCTCTTATCACAGCAAATACTCCCGCGGCAGGAACAGGCGTTTGGACCTTAGTTTCGGGAAGCGGAACAATTTCAAACTCTGTTTCACCTACAACATTTGTAACAGCATTGGGTACAGGACCAAACGTTTTTGCCTGGACCATTTCCAGTGGAATTTGTCCATCTACAACAGATAATCTTACTGTAACCGTAAGCGGCGTACCTTCTATTTCTTCGGCAGGACCAAGCCAAACTATTTGCATCACTACCGGATTTGTGACGATGGCTGCAAATACACCAACAGCAGGAACCGGTCAATGGACCTTGGTTTCAGGAAGTGGTGCAATTACAAATTCATTATCTCCTACAACAACCATAACCGGTTTAACGGTTGGTACAAGTGTTTTCGCTTGGACAATTTTAAACAATCCATGTCCACTTTCTTCTTCCAATGTTACCATAACGGTTAACGATGTTCCATCAGTTTCAGCAGCAGGTCCAAGTCAAACACTCTGTATTAGTAGTCCCGGCACGCTTATGGCTGCTAATGCGGCAACAGTTGGTGTGGGGAGCTGGACCTTAGTTTCGGGTGCAGGTGTGATAACAAATTCATTATCTCCAACAACAAATGTTACCGGACTAGCTTTAGGTATTAATGTTTTGAAATGGAGGATAGTAAATGCTCCTTGCTTAAATTCTTCTTCTAACGTTACAGTAACTGTAAACAACACGCCAACTCCTGCAAATGCTGGACCCAATCAAACTATTTGCCAAGCCAGCCCAAACACAGTAATGGCTGCAAATACACCCACCGTTGGAAATGGTTCATGGGCTTTAGTTTCGGGGATAGGTACAATTTCTAACTCAGTATCACCAACAACTGCCGTAACAGGTTTAGGAGTAGGTCAGAATGTATTTGCTTGGACGATCAATAATAATCCGTGTCTTAATTCCATATCTAATGTTACCATCACAGTAAATCCTTCGCCATCGATTGCAAGTGCCGGCCCAAATCAAACTGTTTGTATTTCCAGTCCTAACGCATTAATGGCAGCAAATAACCCAACTGCCGGAACAGGAGTATGGACATTAGTTTCAGGATTCGGGTCAATTACTAATTCACTATCCCCTACCACATCGATTACAGGTTTAGGACTTGGCACTAATGTTTTTGCATGGACGATTTCGAATGCGCCTTGCGCACCAACCGTGTCAAATGTTACGATCACAGTGAACCCAATGCCAAGCCCTGCAATTGCTGGACCTAATCAATTACTTTGTATCTCAACTCCGACTGCAACTATGGCTGCTAATTTCCCTGGAGTAGGTTCAGGTGTATGGACATTGGTTTCCGGAAGCGGTGTTATCACAAACTCACTTTCGCCTACAACAACAATTACAGGTTTAACAGTAGGTGCAAATGTGTTTGCGTGGACCGTTTCTAATGCTCCTTGCGCTCCCTCTGTTTCTAATGTTACCCTAACGGTTAATCCATTACCCACAATTGCGAGTGCGGGATCAAATCAAACACTTTGTATCTCGAGTCCAAACGCACTTATAAGCGCAAACACTCCGGCAGTCGGTTCAGGTGTATGGACATTAGTTTCGGGTATCGGTGCAATTTCCAACTCTGTTTCACCAACAACATTTCTAACAGGCTTAGGGGTTGGAAATAACGTTTTCGCGTGGACTATTTCAAATGCTCCATGTGCAGCTTCTGTTTCAAATTTAACGATCACCGTAAATCAAATTCCTACAGCGGCAGTTGCCGGGTCAAATCAAACATTATGTATTTCAAGTCCAACCGCCAACATGGCCGCTAACTTTCCTGCAGTAGGATCAGGCGCTTGGACATTAGTTTCAGGAAGTGGTGTGATCACAAACTCCGTATTACCCAACACAACAATTACAGGCTTGGCGGTTGGCAACAATGTTTTTGCTTGGACAGTTTCCAATGCACCTTGCGTGGCTTCTGTGAGCAACATTACTATTACAGTTAACAATGTTCCATCAATCGCTCTTGCGGGCCCAAGCCAAACACTTTGTATTACAAGCCCGAATACATTTATGGCCGCGAATACCCCTACAGTTGGAACAGGAGTATGGACACTTGTTTCCGGATTTGGTTCAATTACCAATTCATTATCTCCTACTACATCAATAACAGGATTGGCTCTTGGTACAAATGTTTTTGCATGGACCATTTCAAACGCTCCTTGTGCTGCATCTGTGTCTAACATGACAATTCTTGTTAACCAAATTCCTACTGCAGCCGTTGCTGGACCAAATCAACTGATCTGTATCTCGAGTCCCACTGTAAGTATGGCAGCGAATTTCCCTGCAGTAGGTTCAGGAGCATGGTCATTGGTTTCAGGAAGTGGTGTCATCACTAACTCGCTATCTCCTACAACAACAATCACAGGTTTAGCAGTAGGAGCAAATGTTTTTGCGTGGACCATTTCTAACGCACCTTGTTTAGCTTCGGTTTCTAACGTAACAATAAATGTAAATCAAATTCCAAGTACATCAGTTGCAGGACCAAGCCAAACACTTTGTATTTCAAGCCCGAATACTTTTATGGCCGCGAATAACGCAACTGTTGGTGCAGGCGCGTGGACCTTAGTTTCCGGAATTGGAACCATCACCAACTCATTATCGCCAACAACTTCAATAACCGGATTAGGATTGGGAGTAAATGTTTTTGCGTGGACCATTTCGAATGCACCCTGCGCCGCTTCGGTTTCCAATGTTACAATAACAGTCAATCAAATTCCTACAGCTTCTGTTGCAGGACCAAATCAATTGCTTTGTATTTCAAACCCAACAACAACTATGGCTGCCAATACTGCGTTTGTTGGTGCCGGTGCATGGAGCTTAGTTTCGGGAAGTGGGGTGATCACGAACTCACTTTCACCAACATCAAGTATTACAGGTTTAGCGGTTGGCAATAATGTTTTTGCATGGACCATTTCGAATGCACCATGCGCCGCTTCAGTATCCAACGTAACTATATCTGTTAATGATGTTCCAACTATATCAAGTGCAGGGATCAGCCAAACGCTATGTACTTCAAGTCCTAATACATTCATGACTGCAAACACACCTACTGTTGGAACAGGTGTTTGGACAATTGTTTCAGGGTTTGGAACCATTACGAACTCATTATCACCAACTACTTCGATCACAGGTTTAGCTTTAGGAACAAATGTTTTTGCCTGGACCATTTCAAATGCGCCTTGTGCCGCCTCTGTTTCTAATATGACAATTCTTGTTAACCAGGGGCCAACAATTGCCAATGCAGGACCAAGTCAAACCATTTGTATTTCAAGCCCTAGCACCATTATGGCGGCGAACTTCCCGGCCGTTGGTACAGGTGTTTGGACATTGGTTTCAGGAAGTGGTGTTATTACTAACTCATTATTACCAACTACGACAATAACAGGATTAGCGGTTGGCCAGAACGTATTTGTCTGGACCATCTCAAATAATCCTTGTGCCGCATCTGTTGATAATGTTACCATAACGGTTAACCCATTACCGACGGTAGCTGCTGCAGGACCAAATCAATTGATCTGTATCTCTAATCCAACAGTAACAATGGCAGCAAATACACCAGCGGTTGGAACAGGTTCTTGGACATTAGTTTCGGGATCGGGGGTTATAACAAGTGCAACATCACCAACAAGCCCAATAACAGGTTTAGCGGTTGGGGCAAATGTATTTAACTGGACCATTTCCAACTCACCGTGTTTGTCTTCTGTATCAAGTGTAACCATAAACGTAAACGATGTGCCTACAAATGCATTTGCAGGGTCAAGCCAAACACTTTGTATTTCAAGTCCAACTTTTGCAATGGCCGCTAATACCCCAACTGTTGGAACAGGATTATGGTCCTTAGTTTCTG
>JANYIQ010000172.1 GCA_025362575.1 Bacteroidia bacterium | reverse complement strand
AAGGCAAAAAATGGCAAATATTTGTCTACATTAAAAGCAAAGAACATTTTGCAAATTAAAAATTGTCCAGGCAATTATTCTTCGTCCTAAAAAACCGGGTGACGCACACACAGGTGTCCACAAACTTGAACCTAACGGTTTCGGGGCTTGCGTTCGGCGGGGTTGGAACACTCCTGTGTTTAAACCGACCAAACAAAATTAATTGCTTAATGTTTCAATTCCGACGTTCGCCCGCTGACGCAATTGCCCCGTGTTACCCCCATGTGCGCCCCACACAGTTTGTTTTTCTTACGTCAATTGTAATGTCAATATTGAATTAACTTAATATTGAATTTTCCATACCGAAGTTGCTATTTTGGCTAAATGAGCTTGACGACTTTTTATGTTTTGAGAAGTCCATTGAGGATCTATTATTTTTTTTGTCTGCACAAATTTGCTTGAAGCATACACTTCCTTCTTTTCTGAAAAAATTTTGTCAGAAGCCTCTTTATTATTTTTTGCAGCTTCAAGTAAAGTCAAATTACCCAACATAAAAATATTTCGGTCGTATTCGTCTTCGGTAAAATTAGCATGCCATGCTTCAGGGTAGCTTTCGGGCAATATATGTTCAATAGTTCCGCTATCTGTTTCAAAATCATATAAACTTCCACCTTCTTCCTGAGCCTCTAGTTTATACAACGTATATCGAAGTAATTTTTTGTCAGCTGAGTTGTTGGTGTTGAATTGTTTTAATGAGAAATAGTTTTTAAAATCTTCATCTGCGACATAAAGTGCTTTTAAATCATTTAATACAGCTGTTATATTAGTACTTGTGCCATTAAATAAATTAATTGCAGCTTTACTGTATACTTTTTCCATTTCATTGGTTTGCATTTTTGCAATAACATTGTACCTGTAAGATAAAGATACAATGGACTGAAGCAATCGTTTAAACTCGGCGTTGTTTAATTTCTCTAAGGCTACCATCGCCAAAGGTTTCCATTGAATAACTCTAAAGGCCCTCAATATGCCAATTGCATTTCTATTTTCTTTGTCAGTATTCCATAATTCATCATCATCATTCCCAAGGGCAATATAATTATATGCATAAAACTCTAAATGGTCTAATAAGTTGAAAACATCTTGCCCAGTTTTTACAAAGTGTTTGACTTCTTTAAATAAATACTCCTTTGTGATTTGTTTTCTAGTCGCCACTAAAAAATAGCGTAAAAAAACCGGAAATTCTTTAAGGCCAACGGCATCAATAATTTTTTTCCACTGAGTTTTTACTTGCTTTAAGTCAGTTTCACTTTTAGCTACCAAAGAAAACAAGAAGTTTTTTAATAAATCGGTCGAGGTCAATTCAACTCCTCTGGAGTTTAAAGTTTCAAAAACTGTATAAGCATTTAGTTCATCTTCAACAGTAATTTGAATAAACATCATTAGCTCGCCCGCTACGTTGTTTAAGAAAGACGCAAAATCGCCACCAAGGTTATTTGTAAATCTTTGCGAAATTTTGAGTTTAAAAAACACATACGCATCCCACATTAACTTCTCAGAGTCTGAAAGTTTTCTAATGTTTATTGGATCTTTGAAGCCGACTAATCTGTTTTGAAAAAAGCCATCATTATTTTCATTTAGAAACAATTTACTTGAGTAACTTAGGGAGGTTGGATCCTTCTGCCCAATATATTGTCTCATTAAAATATCAACTCTTTCTTTATTTTGTTCTACTTCAATTCCCTTTTCAATTAGTTTTTGGATTGCGTCTATTATGGCTAAAGTTAATATTGTAAGTGTAGTGAAACGTTGTTGCCCGTCAATAATTAAGTATTCCTTCCCTGTTGAACTTTGTAATACAACGGAACCCATATAATGAGGGGTCCTTGTTTCAGCTGCTAGTTCAATGTCATTCCATAAATCTTCCCAATTATCTTGTTCCCATGAATAATCTCTCTGGAATTGAGGAACGCGATAAATTTTACCATTACCTAAAATGTCGTTAAGATTTACGGTTTTAGTGTCTAAAAGATGTCCAGTTGCCATAGAATTTATTCTGTCAAATTAAGCACTAAATTACAAAAAAAAAGCATTTAGAAGCAATTTAAGATTTAGCTATGTTCATGGGTCTTAATCCTTTGTATTCGGGGTTTGTCGGGCCGAAAGCTTTTTTGTCAACCGAGATTTTGTCTTGAAGGAATGTCCGGGCGCATTGGGGGTAACGTATTGCGGCCTTGCGCCGTTTTTTGCTATGTCAAGTTACGCATTTGAGCGCTAACCCGCAAAAAATGGAGCAAGACCGCTGTTATAGGGCGTTTAATTGCATTTGTCAAGTTTAAGTTTTTCCATTTGTACAATGGTGTCTGCATTCATAAATTCTGTCAGCTGGTAGTCTTTATAAAGCCAATTTTTGTCTTTGTATTCTAAGTAGTTTTTGATTTCTGAAAAAACTTTTGGTTTCTTGTCAGTATAATTAAACGAGTCTTCATTAACGCCGAACTCTTTTAGTACTTTCCA
>JANYIQ010000171.1 GCA_025362575.1 Bacteroidia bacterium | reverse complement strand
AAGGCAAAAAATGGCAAATATTTGTCTACATTAAAAGCAAAGAACATTTTGCAAATTAAAAATTGTCCAGGCAATTATTCTTCGTCCTAAAAAACCGGGTGACGCACACACAGGTGTCCACAAACTTGAACCTAACGGTTTGCAGCTAAAAGTAGGGCGGCTTTGGAACACTCAACTGTCTTAACCTACAAAACGAAATTAGTTGCCCAACTGCTGCCTCTTTTTTTTGCTTACAGTAAAAATAATCATTCCGCCGCCGGCAGGCAAATTGTAAGCAAAAAAACTTGCCGTCCGCCGCCTTACTTTTAGGTGCTGTTACCAGCTGCCGTTGCACACAGTTTTAGTCGTACCACAGTGCGCCCTTTACTTCCACAACAATTCCTTTGTCTACGTACACAATGCGACTATGATAGTTTTCGCTATTAGGACTGTCAGAGTATTTTAAACCATTATAACGTCCGTTGAAAAATGATTTAGCGTCACATTTTTCTTGTCCGATGTAACAAAACCTTGTTAATGGTTCGCCTAATAAGTCCAACACTTGTTTTTCTGTCATGCCAACTTTTACTTGACGGAATTTTTTGTGAGAAAAGCTATAGGCATAACGGGTGTCCTCGCCATGCGTCAAACAATAAATTTCGGCGTCTAAACCATCAATTTGTATTCGATTATAATTTAAAGCGAAATGCAGTCCAACGACAATGATTGGAAGAAGGAGAATTTTTATTATTATGATAAAAGCTTTTTTCATTGATGTCTGTCCAACGGTTGCTGGTAACGTTTTGCGCCTAGGCACAGTTTTTTGCTTGTCCAAGTTATGCGTTTGAGCGTTAACACGCAAAAAATTGGGCTTAGGCGCTGTTAGCGTTTAGGTGGTGGCACCCAGCTTTATTTCTACTTTGGTGTCCGCCGAACTATTGTTTAATGAACTTGGAATAATATGTTTTATTCGTTTCAGTATTTATTTTTAAATAGTATAAACCCTCAGGCAGATTTGAAACATTAATTTCTCGCATTGTATTTGTTTTTAAAACTGTTTGTCCTGTTATGTTTTGAATTAAAACGTCAACGGCGTTTGTAATATTTGCTTGATCGGAAATGTAAATAAAATTAATTGCGGGATTTGGATAAACGTCTATACGTTCATTTAATTGAAATTCTTTTATACCCGCACAAGGCCCATTATTAAGAATAATTAAATTGGAATTACCTTTACATCCATTCGCGTCCGAACAATTGATTGTGTAAGAACCTGCACAAGCGTTACCAATTGTCGGTGACGTTATACTCATTGGTGTCCAAGTAAAACTATATGGAGGATTACCGTTAACCGCAATTGCCGTAGCGGTTGCATCGCAAGCGTTCATACAACTGATTGGTGAATTCGATGCGAATATGCCAAGTTGTAAAGGATTAACAAAGGCGGTTTGTGTGTTAATAACAGAACTACTACCATCAAAAAAAGTAAATGAGTATAGGCTGTCACATTTACAAAGGTTATTTACAGTTACGGTATTAGAAGAAAAACTAATTGTGTTTGATGTAGGGCAATTGGTATTAGAAACTACAACAGAGTAAGGTCCGGTTACGCCGCTTAAACTAAATGTCACAGTACCATTACAACTACCATTACAAGATGGAGACGTCTGGCTTAAAATATTAACGACCTGGCCGTCTACGAAAAACGTAGAAAGAAATAAAGTAACAGTTAGTAATGTCGTCTTAATGCTTTTCATTGTTTTATAACGTAAATACCCGTTTTATATTGTAAACTTTTTCGTCGGACGAAATGTCCCACCACTTAACGCTAACGGTTTCGGGGCTTGCGTTCGGCGGGCTTTGGAACACTCCTGTGTCTAAACCGACCAAACAAAATTAATTGCTCACCGCTGCCTCTTTTTTTGTTTACATAAAAATAATCATTTCCCCGAAGGGGGCAAAATGTAAACAAAAAACTTGCACTTCCGCCCGCTGACGCAATTGCCCCGTGTTAGCGGTAGTTTTTGCTTGTCTATAAATTACCAGTCACTTTTCTTACCGGTCTTTTTAATGGAAGTCTCGTAACTGTCAACGATGCCTTGTAATTCCTGCTTTAAGGATTTCATAATTTCCAAATACCTCTCTTCATTTACACCTGTAGATCTTAGTCCCTTTTCGCTCGGATAATTGTCGGCGACAGGCATTTTTGCCCACTCATTTGCCGCACAACGAGCTGCAGAGCAATAAACATCTTCAATGACAATTTTATATTTATTATCTTTCATCATAAATTTAACTGTATATGAGAAAGTCCATATATGTTCGTTCATCTGAAAAGATTTGGATTGAATGCTTGCACCTTTAATCAAAATCATCCCACCGTCCTTGTCGTCATTTTGGATAACGTTTTGAGCAGACTTCCAAGTTTCTGCTATAAACATTTTGGTGTCTGAATAAATTTGATCCTTAGTCTTGGAAACGGAATCAACTTTATCCCATTTAAAATCTGTCTGTGCAAATGCTAAATAGGAAGTGATTGTTGTTAGAATTGTCAGTAAAATTGTTTTTTTCATTTTTCGTTTATTTATATTTAGCTTACTCTTTGTTGTCGGTTTTCAGCTTCCCCGTCTAACGGTCAAAATTACCGCTAACGTTTTGCGTGCAGGCGAAGTTTTTTGCTTGTCCAAGTTACACATTTGAGCGTTAACACGCAAAAAATTTTGCTTGCACGCTGTTAGGTGAAGGTGGGGCTACTCTGGTTGATTCGTCTACGAGTCAACCGTTAAAGAACCGAGAATAATTTTAACCGAAGAATAATTTAAAAAATGATTTCTGAAATTTGTCCGCCAAAATAGTTGTCGAGCGAAAAGAGCTGTCGGCACAAAAAATAAACTTTATAAATTATTGTCTGTAAATAAAAGTGAGTAGGCGTTAACGCGTCGACCGAGGTTTATTTTTTTTGATTGTGCGTTGGGTTGTCGCAATGTTGTCTAGCCGAGCGTTGATAAGTGCGTTGGCTGAGCGGTCGGGGGTGTGGTCGCCACAAAAACAAACTTAACGAAATATTGTCTGCAAATAAAAGTGAGTGAGCGTTTCTGCGTCGACCGAGGTTTGTTTTTGTGATGTGTGGTCGCCCGTGTGAAATTTGTTTGTCTTGTCGCCCCACTTGCACCTAACTAGCTTATATGCTTACCAAAAGTAAGCATATCCACCCAAAAACGGGGAGATATGCCTACCTTTTGTAGTATTGTCAATTTCATATATCTCCGCTTTTTCTGAATGCAAAACTACGGTACAACGTAGGTTTAACCCATTTCTAAATTCAGGAGAAATGTTAAATTGATAATATTTACTGCTATAACCAAGCTAATTCTTAATTTAAGAACTAATATCCGAAAATTTATTCATTATCACAAATAATCAAAAGGCGAAACAATTTTTTGCAAATTTTTTGTGCTTATGTGCATATATATTTCAGTGGTTTTACTGCTCTTGTGACCTAAGATCTCCTGGATGTATCTGAGGTCAGTTCCGTTTTCCAATAAATGCGTTGCATAACTATGACGCAGCCAATGCAGGGTAACCGGCTTATTAATGTTCGTTTTTCTAATGCCTGTTTTAAAACCTTTTGCAAACTCCTCGCGTCACAAGGTTCTCCTTTTTTCTGCCCTCTAGCAATAAATTAATGTGCAAAGAACTTTCATTTTTTGATTTTCCCGAAGCTCATTTAATTTAACTAAAGCAATGGCCGCAACATTTTTTCGATTAATACTGAGTGCTAAATTCTTATCAGAAACAAAAAGCCCAGTATCACTTAAATACATTCGTTCTTTTGATCAAGAATAATGTAATGTTTTTTTCAGTTAGGTTGTGGCTCTTATTGTTCTTTGAAATTATTAATAAACTCATATTTTTATGTTAGCAGGTGTATTTATTTTTTCATTTCTCAAAATCCTACTGATATTTTAGTAAAAGTTTCTCAACTCTTTCACCGGCATCTTCCATTGTACTTCCTGATCTATGCGGTAAAAACGAAATTCGCTGAGCTTCCGTTGGTCTTCGCCTCCGCTGAAACTTGTTGACTTTAAATTTTTCAATTTCAGTTTCGAGCTTGTTTATTTTGGCAGTTAAAACTTGTACCTTTTTATCCCAAATATTTTTCTCACGTTTATTCATTTCAAACAGCCGGCCTTGATTAATCAACTGAAATAAGTAACCGGATAGGTTTTGTAACTTCCTTAATTTTGGGTACTTCATTGAAATTTCCTTTTACTTAGGGATTGAATCTTTTTATTAAGTGAATATACATTGGTTTCGTAAACCAATTTCAAATGTTTAAAATTATATTGGAATGAGTGATAGAATCAAAAGGACAATCAATTATTCCAACTTTTCCAATTAATTATTCCAACTTTTCCAATTAATTAATCCAACTTTTGCAACTTTTGCAACTAATAACGCGATTGAAAATATTGAAAATACTGAAAATAAGATAGTTACGGAACATGGAAAAATCATTGAAAAAATTGAATCATTAATAAAATCAAGATTAACAGAGCTTGCCCTTAGTAAAAAAGATTAATGAAAAAAGCCAGCTAAGTTAGTCCGGCTTTTTTGTTTATTCTCAATGGTCATAAGGCGGATGCGTTTTATTCTTTAAATTTTACCGCATCTGCTTTGTCCATGTCAATTGTGGTAAAAATGATCGCATCCGCTTTGGGATAGTCTTTTTTTACTTTCTTGATAATTGAGTTCAACATTTCTTCCGGCTTGCCACTCCACGCCACACCCTTTTTTACCGAACCCATGTACTCATAAGGCGTGGTTGGTTTACTTAGTATAAAAATGTGATAGCCTTCTTTCTGGTCAACTGTGGCAGCCCCTCTGTCAATTGCCATTTTGAATGACATTGCCAATACTGCGATTGCAATGATTCCCGTTACGATTTTTGTTTTAATGTTTGTTTTCATATTGATTTTGGTTTTTAACGTTTATAGGACAAATATATAAATAATGTTTTATAAATGATGTTTCTTATATAATGTTACATATACCTTTATTAAGCGGTTTTTTTGTTTAATGAAACCTAAACCAAGTATTACAAAAAAAGCAAAACCTACCGAGGTGGATTCTGACTTTATTAAGCTGGGCAAAAGAATGAGGGAGTTAAGAATTAAAAACGGATACAAGAGCTTTGAAATCTTTGCCTATGACAATGACCTGCCGAGGGTTCTATATGGTAATTACGAGAAGGGAATAGGCAATATTACTTATAAGAACCTTTTGAAAGTCATTAAAGCACTAAAAATTTCTATTAGCGACTTTTTTAGTGAAGGATTTGATTGATCTTAGAGGGTTCAAAATCAAAGAATAATATTGCAGTTTCTAAGTAATTACACTCACAGTACGCTATGTTGCCTAAACATGGCCTATATTAATATAAAAAGCCCGTAAACATTGAGTTGTACGGGCTTTTAAGCGGTGAGAGAGAGATTCGAACTCTCGGTACAGTTTCCCGTACGCATGTTTAGCAAACATGTCCTTTCGGCCACTCAGGCATCTCACCTTATTCCCGTTTTACGGGGACGTAAAGTTATCTAATTTTTTTTATTGAAAAAATGTTTATTCTAATTTTTTAAAAACTAGGCATTTAGCTACAAATAAATCTCCAGTAAACCTTCAGGAGCCCTGTAAATAAGCTGTTTTTCCTTCTTTTTTACAGCTTCAATGAAATCTTCGCTAAATGGCAAAAGGATCTCTTTATCGCCTTTCATGATCTTTAAAATGGGGTTTCCGGGAGTATCTATAAACTCTTCAATAAGTCCTATCTCTCCTTTTTCAAGATCAAATAAAGTAAAGTTCAAAAACTCAAACTCTTCTTCTTCATACACCAATTTTTTATCTGCAAAAATAGTTTTGTTCTTAAGCTTATTGGCTTCTTCAACGCTGTTAACCGATTCCAGTTTTACCAAAAAACCGTTGGTGAATGGTTTTATCTCTTCCACAAAATAAGGGGCCTGAGAGCCGCCTATCTCTATAAAAACAGCCTTGATTTGTTCGATCTCAAGATCAACGGAAGTAAATAAAAGCAAGTGCCCTTTTAATCCGTGTGTTTTACTGAAATATCCTATTTCTTTGAATTGCATTTTTTAATGGAACGCGGATAACAGAGATTAATAAGGATTTTATATTTATTAAATCAATAGTATCGCTGTTGTATGAGATCTATTTTAATGGTGATAAACTGGCAAAAGCTCTTTTAATTATCTAAAGCGGCTTTTACAAAAGCTACAAATAAAGGGTGCGGATTTTCTACAGTACTTTTATACTCAGGGTGAAACTGAACGCCGATAAAGAAAGGATGCTTTGGTAATTCAACGATCTCAACCAAGCCTGCATTAGGATTAACACCGGAAAGCACCATGCCTGCTTCTTTGAACGATTTAGTATATTCGTTATTGAACTCGTAACGATGGCGATGACGCTCGTTCGTTTCTTTTTTACCGTAAATTTTCTGAGCTAAAGTATTTTCTTCAAGCGCACAAGGGTATGATCCTAAACGCATGGTACCGCCCATGTGAGAAATATTCTTTTGAGCTTCCAATAGATCGATCACCGGACTGCTGGTTGCAGGATTCATTTCGCGGCTGTGGGCATCTTTTAATCCCAATACATTTCTGGCAAATTCAATAACCGCACATTGCATACCTAAACAAATTCCAAAAAACGGAACATTATTTTCGCGCGCATATTTAATTGCTGAAATTTTTCCTTCAATGCCTCTATTTCCAAAACCTGGAGCCACTAAAATTCCTTTTAGTCCCGCCATTTTTTCTTTAATATTCTCTTCCGTTAAACTTTCGCTATGGATCCACTCCAGTTTAACTTTGCAGTTATTTACAACACCCGCATGAATAAAGGCTTCGGCAATGGATTTGTAAGAATCTTTCAACTCCACGTATTTTCCGATCAAACCGATCTTCACTTCACTTTTTGGGTTATGAAGTCTTTGTAAGAATTCTTTCCATTTCACTAATTGCGGTTCACCGGCTGATTCTATTCCTAATTTCTTAAGAACGATCACATCTAGTTTTTCCTTTTCCATGAAAATAGGAACCTCGTATATCGTTGATGCATCCAATGCTTCTATTACTGCATTAGGCTCTACGTTACAGAATAAAGCGATCTTACGACGTATCTCCTGATTAATGGCATGTTCTGCGCGGCAAACTAAAACATCGGGCTGAACCCCATATTCTAACAATAATTTAACCGAGTGCTGAGTAGGTTTTGTTTTTAATTCTCCTGAAGTAGAAAGGTATGGCAATAAAGTAAGGTGAATTACCATGCAATCGTGCCCCATTTCCCATTTAAGCTGACGAACAGCTTCAATGTATGGCAAAGACTCAATATCACCTACAGTGCCTCCAATTTCAGTTATTACGAACTGATATTGGCCGGTTTTACCCAATAATTTAATTCTGTTCTTGATCTCATCTGTAATATGCGGAATTACCTGTACGGTTTTTCCCAAAAACTCGCCTTTACGCTCCTTTTCAATAACCGACTGATAAATTCTTCCGGTTGTAACGTTATTGGCCTGAGAGGTTGGTACGTTCAAAAAACGCTCGTAATGTCCTAAGTCAAGATCGGTCTCTGCACCATCATCGGTAACATAGCATTCGCCGTGTTCGTATGGGTTTAAAGTACCCGGATCAACGTTAATGTACGGATCAAGTTTCTGAATGGTAACGGTATAACCACGAGCCTGAAGTAATTTTGCAAGAGACGCTGATATGATTCCTTTTCCGAGAGAAGATGTTACCCCGCCGGTAACAAAGATGTATTTTGTATTATTAGACATGACAGTTTTTTAAAAACTGTATGTAAAGATAGACTAAAAAGCTTTATAGCACCTTAAATTTTGATGCCAATCACCAAAATATCGTCAACTTGTTCATAATTTCCTTTCCATTGTTGATGACTGTCGATGATCTTCCGTTCTTGTTCAGCAATGCCTTCGCCTGAAACCTGCTCTAAAAGGGCTTTAAAGTTCTTGGTCATGAATTTTTTCGCTGTTGGTCCGCCAAACTGATCAGCATAACCATCGGATGACAAATAAAGACAGTCATTCTTCTCTAACTTGATTTCATGTTGATGGAATTCAAATTCGTTTGGCGTAAAGCCTGCAATGGCCACTTTATCTGATTTATATTCGGTTAAATGTTTATCTCTTACCAGGTAAAGCGGACGATTAGCACCGGCAAAAAGTGCAGTATTACTATTTTTATTAAAACGTAACAAGGCAATATCCAAACCATCTTTTTGTTTGGTTTCTTCGTTTTGCTGTTTTAGTGCTTTTTTGATCTCAACATTTAAAAAGCGAAGAAT
>JANYIQ010000163.1 GCA_025362575.1 Bacteroidia bacterium | reverse complement strand
CAAGATTTTCAGAAAAGCGAAGTTCAGGGCTTACGTGAGGGATAACAGGTTCACCCGGCTTAGGTTGTCCGTTGTGAGCAAAAATATTCAAGCCCGAAAAAATTATTAATAGCCCGAAAAAATACCTGATTTTCATTCTCCTAAAAGTACAGAAATTCTCAATAAAAAGCAAAATGTTTCTAATAATTTTTTAACAAGCCCTCAAGGCCTCTTTTCATTGAGATTTTAAGTATTTTTTAGGAAATAGGGAATAGCCAAAAGCCAAAAAGGGAAAATGTTACCAGGTTATCCTGTGTACTTTCTGAATAATTTAATAGCAAGAGCTAAGAGTACAATCCCGAATACCTTTTTTAGAATAGCTATACCGCCGGAGCCTAAGAATTTTTCTATTATATGGAGAAACCTTAAAACAAAATAAATAATTACTACGTTAATTATTATTGCTGCAATGATGGAAACAATATTATATTCTGCCCTGATGGATAAAAGCGTGCTCAAAGTTCCTGTTCCCGCTATGAGCGGAAAAGCTAATGGAACAACTGAAGCGGTGTTGCTCATTTCATCTTTCGAAATTTTTATTCCTAAAATCATTTCAAAAGCGATAATAAATAAAAGTATAGAACCTGCAATTGCAAAATCGCCAATGGTAATTCCAATAATATCCAAAATATAATTTCCTACAAATAAAAACACGATCATTATTCCCAACGAAACCCATGAGGCTTTTCCGGCATCAATTGACCCGTTGCGTTCTTTTAAACCAATGATTGCGGGAATAGAACCAATGATATCCACCACGGCAAATAACACCATGGTTACTTTTAAAATTTCTATTATGTCGAACTTCAATTCCATATATTCAGTTGGTGAATTGTGAGTTAGTGAATTGGCGAGATAAGCACCGCGGTAATTCGCCAATTCATTAATTATCTTCTAATAACCAGATCGCTTCGTTAAGCTCATTGGCAGTTTTGTTATCGTTTTGTTTTTTTGCCAATTCTAATCCTTGCTTATAATACGCAATTGCTTCTTCAGGTGTTTTTATTTTTTCAGCGATCTGACCAAGTCTGTAAAAACAGGGTAAATAATTTTTATCGATCTCTAATGTTTTTAAAAGCTGTTTTTCTGCTTCTGCAAATTCTTTTTCTGTTTCCAGTTCAATGGCTAAAGCATAATTTAAAAACACATCCTTTGGTTCGGTAACAAGCATTTCCAGTATCATATCTTTACGCGAATACCTGTCCATACCCAATTAAGCTGAAGTGAACTGTTTTAAAAAGCGCACATCGTTCTCAAAAAATAAACGAAGGTCTTTTACCTGATATTTCAACATAGCAATGCGTTCGATGCCCATACCAAAAGCAAAGCCCGAAAATTTATTACTATCGATCTTACAATTTTCAAGAACCTGCGGGTCTACCATTCCACAACCCAAGATCTCAACCCAACCACTGTATTTACAAACGTTACATCCTTTACCTTTGCACAAAGTACAACTAATGTCCATCTCTGCACTTGGCTCTGTGAAAGGGAAATAACTCGGGCGCAAACGAATTTTAGTTTCCTTGCCAAACATTTCCTGCGCAAAATATAAAAGCGTTTGCTTTAGATCGGCAAACGAAACCTTAGTATCAATGAATAATCCTTCTACCTGATGAAACTGACAATGCGCGCGTGCACTGATCGCTTCGTTACGATAAACTCTACCGGGAGAAATGGTTCTGATCGGTGGTTTTTGATGCTCCATAATATGCACCTGCACACTCGAAGTTTGTGTGCGCAAAACCATTTCGGGATTCAAACTCACATAAAATGTATCCTGCATGTCACGCGCCGGATGATTCTCCGGAGTATTTAAAGCGGTAAAATTATGCCAGTCATCTTCAATTTCTCTGCCTTCGCTGACAGTAAAACCAATGCGCGAAAAAATATCAATGATCTCGTTTTTTACAATTGATAAAGGATGCCTTGAACCAACTGAAATATTTGGATCGCCGGGTAATGTTAGGTCAATTCCTGAATCTTTATGAGAGTCGCCTGCATTTTCATAAGCTTCTTTTAGCTCATTTATTTTTTCCTGCGCTTTTACCTTCAATTCGTTCAATTTCTGACCAACTTCCCGCTTCAATTCGGGTGTAACGGTCTTAAAATCGTCAAATAAAGCTGTGATCTGGCCTTTTTTACTAAGCCATTTTATTCGGTATTCTTCCA